>VBBV01000104.1 GCA_005883695.1 Candidatus Bathyarchaeota archaeon
GATCAGACAGGGCCCGGCAACGATCTCGTAAGACTCCTGGAACAACTCAAGCAGAAGGGGTTTGTCATGGGCATTGTGAGTTTTGTGCGAAAGACACGGCTTACGAGACGTTTGGACACGTGGAAACTGGGAGACTACTTTCGCTGCGCGGTTACCCCAGAACAAGTTGCGGAATTCAAACCATCACCACAACCATACCTGAAAGCCATCGAGGACTTTCATGTCCCGGCCAAAGAGTGTTTTGTGGTTGGAGATGAGCCTGTGGATATGCTGGGCGGAAAGCGGGCAGGCACCAGAGCAATCGGGCTGCCCCAAGGATTCTACTCGCGAGGGGAACTGGAGGAGGCAGGGGCTGACTCGATAATAACCTCCCTCAACGCTCTACCATCAATCCTGCTCCAATGAGCATCTTCAATAGCGCAAGGATCTCCGGTCCAACCGGTGATCGTGGTTGAACGACGAGGATCTCGGCAAGATTCTGACAAACACTGGACTCGCTCAGTTCGGAGACTCCCTTCTGAACTTCGCCTACTCGATCGCTCTAACAGAGACTACTGGTCGGCCAAGGGGAACGAAGATCCCAGATACAATCTTGGCTGGAGCAGCGGCAAGGGCCGGATTGAGAAAGCTTCTCCCCAGACGAGTGGGCAGAGGAGACGTAGCTAACAGTTTAGAAGCTTTACTAGGACATGTCTGGCTGCAGAAAATCATCACGCTCGAGGAGATCGTAGCCTGTCTAAAGACAGAGAACCTCGACCCTAGCAAGAACTTCTCCGTCCTGGCGGAAGTAGCCCTAGCCAAGCTCAGACAACAATCATGACACGTAGGTTTACCGTCAAGAAGGAGATCAGGACACTAGGACTCGACCTGTGCAACCCTCGGCGATTTGTGGGCGCAGTCGTGAGGGGTGGAACCTTCCTAGACGGAGTGCTGGTCTTTCCTTCGAAGCCTTATCCGATGAGCAAGTCAATTGGATCTGCGATCTTCGGGACGAGATTTTTTCCGGAGCTCAGGGTGATTATGATACACGATCCCAAAGGGCGACTCGACGCCAAGGTCATCGAGAGGTTGACCAGGTTGCCAGTCATCCAGATCGATTCGGTGAGAAAGAGAAGCTCAAACGGCTTCAAACCATACAAGGTTGGAAGGAAATGGGTGCGTGTAAAGAGCCTCCTTCCGCCAGGGGTCCTTCAGGAGATTCTCTCCGCAACTTGGACAACAGGAACAGTCCCTGAGCCCTTGCGAATCGCCCACTTGGTCGCCAGATCGCGATTTTTCGGGAAAAACAGGGGTTTCCAAGCTAACAAATAAATTCGCCTCCAAGGGTTTGGAGGGCGAACCTGTTTTGCAGTTCTGTCCGAAATGCGGGTCCACGCTTCTGCCCGCTAAGAGAGAGAAGAAGGTGTTCATGGCCTGCGGAAAATGCGGCTACACGAGCAACCGCGGCGACAAGCAAGTAAGCAAACTGGCCCATGAGAGGGAGAAGATCGTGGTCATAGGCCGGGAGGAACAGAAGATACGGACCCTACCTAAGGCCAAGGCTGAATGCCCGAAGTGCAACAATCACGAGGCATTCTACTGGCTCGTCCAGACGAGGGGTGGAGACGAGTCCTCGACCCAATTCTTTAGATGTACCAACTGCGGAGCCACATGGCGGGAGAACAGCTAGAAATTGCTAGAAAGTTCAATAGCGGAAACGTCGGCTAAGAAGGAAAAGCCGGCAAACCCCATGTTCAAAGCCACCATGAACGATGCACGGCTGTTCCGTAACCTAATCGGAGCAATCTCAAGCCTGATCGAAGAGGCCGACTTCAACGCTTCGCCCGAAGGGATCAAGCTGCGCTCCATGGACCCATCCCACATAGCAATGGTCGACTTCGAATGGCCCAAGACAGCCTTCGACACATACGAGTGTACAGCTCCAACGAAACTCCGCCTTAGCGTATCGAACCTCCTCAAACTGTTGAAAAGAACGAAAAGCGATGAAACCATCGAGGTCGTCTATGATGATGCGAACAAAAAGCTCAACATCACTCTCAAAGGCAACATTGTCAGGAAATTCATAACACCGACCCTCGAACCCTCCACCGAAGAAGTTCCCACTCCAAAGGTCCCGTTCAACGCGAGAGTCAAGATTACAGCAGCAAGCTTGCGAGACATTATCGATGACGCACAATCCATAAGCGACAACGTCAAGTTCGAAGTAAGCCAGGAAAGATTCGTTGTCAGGGCATCAGGGGAGCTGACTAGTGCTCTGATAGAACTGGACAAGGGAAGCGACGCTATTCTCGAACTTGACGTGAAAGAACCGGCGAAAGCTACCTACAACCTCAACTATCTCGGAGAGATAATACGAGCGGGCTCAGGAGCCTCAGAGGTCACATCTCTCGAGTTCTCCACCAACATGCCGATCAAAGTAGAGTTCGAAATGCCCCAGCAGGGAAGGCTTCTTTATTATCTCGCCCCAAGAATAGAGGCCGAATAAGAAGAACCTAATGTTAACAAGGGCTGACCTAGCCAAGTATCCCTTCCTCAACGAAGCCTCCGACTACATCAAAGAACTAGGAATCTCCATCGACGACATCGCATCCCCGGACTTCAGCCCAGTCCTGGAGAGAGCAGAAAAGAGGCTGGAAGAAGCCCTCTCAAAAGGAAGAGTCTCGAACGAGTTTAGCAATGAAAACGCCGAAATCCTGTCGTTTCCAGTATCGAATCTGATCCTAGCCCTCACTGGAGAAGAACGAGCCCGAAGAAGGTTCGCCCTCGCTGAAGCGAAGAGAGCCTACGAGCTCCTCAGACAAGAAAGCCCAGAAAAGCTAGAATACATCGCAGCTACGACTTTCGGTTGGAAACTTAAGAGAATGGAAATTCAATTCGGGAAAAGAGTTTTTGAGTTTTCAGCTGGACTCGCCGACTACCTTCGCGTGTCTGCTCATTTGAAGGAACTGAAATGGAAACTTCCGAATAGGGTCCTAGATCATGGTTTTGTCTACATGACCCGAGAGGAAATGGCCCGCCTCTTGGAAGAGGAAGTGAGAATGAGAATAGTCGTGCGAACAACCGGACTTCCGGGACGAATGTCAAGCCTTCTTGAGGACAAGGTGGAACAAACTCGTGGTCTTATCTTCAAATGGTTAGGTACTCCTTCTCGATACGAGCTTCCTCAAGTACCCGTGCCCGAAGCCATGCCTCCCTGTGTTAGGCACCTCATCGATAATCTCGCGGACGGGAAAAACGTGCAGCATATGGGACGGTTTACTCTCGCATCATTCTTAGCAAACATAGGAGCAAGCGACGATGAGATAGTCAAAGCGTTCAAGCCTGCAAGCGACTTTTCCGAGCGAATGACCCGCTATCAAGTGGAGCATATCGGAGGGAAAAGAGGCGGCAGAACAAAATACACTTGCCCAAAGTGCGATACTCTCAAGACACATGGAGTATGCTATAAGCCGGACGATGTTTGTAGCACTATTAGAAATCCTCTAATTTACTACAAGAAGAAGTCGTCGATTCTGAGAGGTAGAGGACCTAGCCCTGGAACCCACTGAAGAATTTATTCGGCAAAAGTTTCAACAGTACTACTTGTCCTCAGGCAGGAAACTGGATCCTCCTCGGAATCCGGCTGAGAGAGAGTACGGATTTCTCCTCTTTAAGGGGAAATTCATGGTTCGTCATAGGTCATTCAAGGATCCACAGACAGTTCTTGGAGCAATCCGAGACTTGGTTCCCGCCCACGTTTACTTTTCCACGGCTTACTATCGGGACCCCACGGCTGCAATGGAACAAAAGGGATGGCTTGGGGCGGACCTCGTCTTCGACATCGACGCCGATCATTTGGAAACGCCTTGCAAACCGACGCATGACAGCTGGAAGTGCAAGGGATGCGGAACTGGTGGACCAGGCGGTCCTCCCAAGCTATGTCCCAAGTGCAAGGGTGATCGTATGGAAGAACAAACGTGGCTATGTGAGCAATGCTTGCAACATGCGAAAGAAGAAACCATGAAACTCTTGGATATGATGCATTCCGATTTTGCATTCGACCCAAAGGAGACGGGGGTTTTCTTTTCAGGCCACCGAGGTTTTCACGTCCACGTTTATTCTGAAGTATGATGGCACAGGGATTTGACCCTGAGTTTCACGGACTCTTCGAAGCTCCCATTGACGGAGTGAAAATCCTGGAGGGGCCCGCAATAGATCAACCGGGGTGGAGGGGCAGGATAGTGAAAGGCATTTATGACATGTTAGGAGGAAATCTAGAAAGCCTCGGGCTGTCGCCTTCACAGCTGAAGACGCTTAAGGATTTTGATAGAGAGGAAATTTTCAGGAAACCAGTTTGGAGTCTGTTCAAAGGTATCGGTGTTTCTACGTGGAAATCCCTGGTGATAAAATCGGTGGAGAAAGCAAAGATAGACACTGTTGTAACGACCGATGTTCACCGACTGATACGTTTGTCGGGCACGCTGAATGGTCATACAGGTCTTTTGGCGATGAGGGTCCCCGAGGAAGGAATCGACGAATTTGACCCGTTCACTCAAGCAGTCGCCTTTCAAGGACGAATGAAGGTCAGTGTCAAGGAGTCGCCCGAGTTCAGAATTGGAGAGGGATACTTTGGCCCATACCGTAATGAGAATGTCGAGCTGCCATCAGCGGCCGCGATGCTCCTCCTGTGTAAGCACCGTGCAGAACCGATCGCTTAGATCACGATCAAGATATTATTAGCTCGTCAATGAGTAGCACCATCTTCCACAGAGATGCTGTACCACGGCTACTATCTATGAAGAGACAATTGAAGCATGGCGACAAGAGTTCCACAGCCCGGAACTCCAGGAGCTTAGACCCGAGCTCTTTCGAGACGTAGCCGCTTACGTACGAAGATTGAAGGAAGCGCAGAGAAACCTAGATCAGCGTTCTCTCAAGGCCATTCTTCTAGACGAGGAAACAAAGAGAATAGAACGACTAGTTGTCGAGCTTATCGACCGAAGACTCTCGAAAATCTGGCGCAAGTCCCAGACAAACGCCCAGGTCACGACACACGCCTCGGAGAAATGGGCTCAAGAAGAACTCTCTACTCTTGCTCGCCACTATCGAAAGTTCAAGGAAGACACGGTTCAGGGAATAGAGCCCTCAAACTCTC
>VBBV01000105.1 GCA_005883695.1 Candidatus Bathyarchaeota archaeon
ATGAACGTACACTTTGGCTCGTCTCAATACGTCCTTTGCGCCTCTTAATGGCGATAAGATGAAGGAAACGTTCGGCGAGGCGCTCTTTCTCAGCGAGTTGTAATATTGAGGATTCTTGTCATCGAACGCTCCTATGATCACGAATCTGAAAGATGGTGAGCCACTCGCAATTTCTAGGAAATCGTGCATTCTCTTTTCGGGCACGATTCGGCCAATTGTGATTACAAGGTTCTCCTTATCTTCGCCGAAGGACTTGTACTGTTCTATCGGGCAAGGTGGATAAAGCGTGGTGGACTCTCTCCCCCATACTTTCCTGATGAACCGACCGGTATAGTCAGAGACGCTGAGGAAATCGTTCACGTGTCGAACCCGTTCGTGATAGTACGCTCTTGCGGGCGAATAGTACAGGTTCCACCAGAAAGAGGCTTGGCCTTCATGCATATGTGCGAAATAATCCGGAAAGTAGCAATATTGTATGGTCCGGGTGTTGGTGGCGGGCACATACCCAACGTCCTGCGTGCTTAAAATTAGATCAAATTCTCGATGGTCTCTGAGAATTCTGCGCGTCTCTTTCTGGAAGTAGTACAATTGTTGGTAAAGAAGGAACCCTTTGGAGACCAGTGGATTGAAGACTGGAAAGCTGAGCCTGTCAACTTTGTCGAGTAGGCCTTGACAGCCAAGGAAATCCTCCAGCTTTGCGATATCAAACTGTTCTGAAATGAGTGAGGCCTGGTGACCGTTTTCTACAATGGCTCTAAGAGAGTGAATTGCGACTTGTTCAGCCCCGCCCAGGACGCTGAGTCTAGGATGAACAACGAGTATCTTCAACCCTCAAACTCCGTTGAGAGTGGGTCACCTCCCCCGGCGGCAAGGATGAAAAATCCAGACCTTCCGAGATGATCATCCGACCGGAAGATATCGCTTACAAGAATCCTTTTGAACTCGCCATTCCCCGCAAAGGGCTCGCTTGGACAGCTTTTGCAATTCTTTGCGAAACGATCAGCGATCACATTGAGGTGAGTTCTAGGGAAATGAAAGAGGTGTTGATAATTCACTGCAAGCTATCGGTCTACGCAGGAGGAGAATATCTTTGTTTCTGTGCTTGCAAGGTTTTGCAAGATCTCGGATATCACGTAAACTTGCTTTCGGATGTTTTCGAACCGTCGAAAGCAGAAGCACTTTACGGGATGGGAACAGTGCTGTCAAAGTGCACGCACATTCAGCTGCCCAGACCCGCGACCGGTTTGCACCGTAGCCTCCTAGTTCTCGAGCGGATAGTTTACACAATCAAGCTTGCAAGATTCGCCAACTTGCTAAGTAAAGGAGACTTCGATTTCGTCCTAAACACACAGTCTTCGGTATTCTCGTTTCCTGGAAGAAGGTTGTACCATTTTGTCTACGAGCTAACCGACTTGTTTTCTTACCCGGTTCCCGTTGCGAAGGGTGCAATACCAAGGGGAGGCCGTGGAAGGAGAATCTACTTTTCGGTACTCAAGCTCCTATACGCGGCTTTGGCCCAGCAACCTCGACCCACGTCTTTTTTCGTTACGGGTCATGGGGTCCTTGAGGGTCTGAAAAACCTCGGCTTTACCAACTCTTCCTTCATTTATCCCCCATCTCGTCTGTTAAAGCCTGGGCTACCGAAGAGACGAGAGATCGTTCAGGCTTGCAGAATTGCACCCGAGAAGAGGCTTGAGTTCATGTTCGACACTGCCAGGAGACTCCCTCAGTACAAGTTTTGCCTGGTTGGTAGAGACTCAGAGGCCAATAGGCTATCTAACCCAGGTTATGCTCAAAGGGTTCTGGCCAACTTACCTCCCAATGTAACTTACATTCAATCATCGATTCGAGAGAGGCCCGAGTTACTGACATGTAGTCACGTCTATTTCCACACCGGCCTTGAAAAGGGACTGCTCCTGGTTCTCATCGAGGCAATGTCCGCTGGGTGTATCCTAGTTGTTCCCGAGCATGGTGTCGCCGGAGAAATTGTGAGGGCATCTGAGATTGGGTACACATACGACACGATGGAACAAGCGGCGGATAAACTGAGAATTGCGATGGACGACAAGTCCCCATGGAATCCGTCCGAGATTTCACTACGCGCGAAAAAATTTGGACCGGAAGCGTTCGAGGCTCTGATCAGGAGTCTTGCAGAGGGTCAAAGGGGTCCTGGGGATGGCTCTTACAGCCGCGCTGCCTCGCGTGAGAATCTTCCTGAGCCGGAAAGAGACGTCGAAAGTCATGTGGACCGACAATACGGTTTCTAAAACGGAGCTACCAGACCCCATCGACCATCGCCCTGAAATTGCTGGACGCGTAGACCAGGTCTCTGTTTCTAAGGCCTGCAAATGTCGCCTTTACTTTCCACAGATACCAACTGACAAGAACGCGCTTAGGATAGTATTTGCGAAGGATGTACGGAAGATACCGTCTTGATTCAGCGATCCACTTGTTGTCCCCTGATCCATGTCGCTCGTGATAGACCACGCTGGTTGGACAGTAAGCGACACGCCACCCGCTTTTTCTGGCACGATGGCAATATTCCACGTCCTCGTAGTAGAGAAAGAATCTTTCGTCCAACAACCCGATCTTTTCGACTAGGGCCCTTTTGATGAGGGCACAGCCAAAGCTACTTGATACCAACTCGATAGCGTTGTCGTACTGCCCATGATCGAGTTCTCCTTCACCTCGATTGCCGATCGCATAGGGCCACTTGCTATAATCGTGTCCTGTGCTGTCGATGACATTGTTGAGTCTTAGGAGCTTCGGTACGACGATTCCGATTTTTTGATCGCTTTCAGCGGTTTTCCTTAGATCGTCAGCCCAGCCGTCCGTGACTCTGCTATCTGGATTAAGGAGAATTATGTATTTGCCCTTCGACTCTCGAATTAGCTTATTGGTGGCTTTTGCATAGCCAAGGTTCTGAAGGTCGTTGCTGTGCTCCAGATATTCGTAGTTCTCGGTATGTTCTCGAAGGCTCTCCAAGAGACTGGCTCTGTATTTGCCGCTCTTGTAGAGGACGGTTAGAATGCTGAATTGAATGCCATGATTGGTGTGATCGTCGAATGTGGTGAGAGAGGAAAATCTCATGTAAGCGACCTTATCTGAGGCTGATTCAATCGGCCAATGCCCCATGAGTTTTCTGAGATACGCATTCCTTTGTGAAGGGACAAGGCTCTGATAGTTATTCTTTCATAGGTTACGAGCTGTCGCCTCGATGAAATCATACATTTAATATGATCGAGGAAGATCCGTGCTCAGCTTAGACTGAGTCGAAGCGTATGCTTGTCGGTTCAGCTATGAAGTGCTTGTTAGGGCTGCCTAAATCACTTCGATCGAGAAGTCAGTAGATGACGTTTGAGATCCTCGCTGCTGTTGTCGCGATCACTGTGGTCCGAACGTCTTGGACAGTAGTGCGGCCAATTCCCCATGACGTAGAGCCTGCTATCATGCCGGGATTGAAGAACATTCGGAACGTCCTTCAGAGGCAAACAGTAGTTAGCGGCAGAGCACCCTACGGCATCATCTGGTACGCGATTAACCTTCCAATTGCGCGAGCCGCGAAGTTCAACGGACGATATTGGATTCTCTATCTGGGACTGCTCGACAGCATCTTTCTCTGGCTCAGCTGGACCATGGGCTGGTTAGGGTTCCTTGCATATGCATTCATAGGAACATTTCAGCTGTTCCGAGCCCCATGGAACATCAGCATAAACTGGCTTATCTTGCTCGCATCAGTATCCCCGTGGTTCCTAATCATCGCGCCGATTGCGAAATTACCGGTGGGGCTTCCCCTCCATGCTTTTGGAGACACCGAGCGCGCGTTCTTCTTCAAACACAACTTCGTTTACTACGGACTTCTAGGGACCCTTTGGCTAATCGTATTCTTCAACCTCTTCTTACCGTCGATTCGCGACGAGTCAATCCTAGTTCAGGGTTTTGGCTGGGGGCTCCTCTTAGCCTCTCTCTTCATTCGGCGAGGTCGAAATACTCCGACGCATGCTTCATGATTTTGTTGAGGATAGAAGTTTGT
>VBBV01000106.1 GCA_005883695.1 Candidatus Bathyarchaeota archaeon
AACAAATGTCGGATCGGAGGTGACCTGAGTCACAGTCAGATAGGAGGGGCCGTGCTTATGACTATTCCTTGCGGTGTCATCTCGTAGTAGTATCCTCTGGACGGGATCTGAGTCTTTCCCAACTTCACGAGTCTTAACGTTCCGCCTCTGCTGATGCCCTCGGGGGTTTTCCTCCGCTCGAGCTCAAGGACAACATCGGCGAAGTTAACCATGGCGTTCTCAATTGATTCGTCCAGCACTTTCGTATGGAGGGTTGCGACTCCGATAGCTTTAGCGAAACGGGTTGCGTACTTTAGGACTTGACCGAACTGGAAGACCCTCTTTGCCTCAACCATGAGGAAGAACGGCGTTAGGGAGTCCATTATGACGAACTGCTTCTTTCCTAGATGCTTGAGCGTGAAACTTCTGCCCTGCGCGACAAGGTCGGAGAACTTGAAGGTGCTGTCAACAATTCTCTCTGGCTCTTCAACCGGATAGGCTTCAGCTAAGCGTTCGACGCCGAGGGCGAAGATATCGATGAAAGCGAGCCTTCCTTCCTCTTCGTACTTTGGGACATTGATGCCATAGCTGGCGACTCCTTCTCTTACATCCTCTGCCGATTCGTCTATGGCGTAGTAGAGGACCCGAAAGTCTTTTTCGAGCATGTTGACCGCGAGTTGTCTGACCAGGGAGGATTTGCCGCTGCCCACGGCTCCTATCAAACCGACAGCAGAAGGCCTTGGGAGACCGCCAGCTAGGAGGTCGTCTAGGACCTTGATGCCAGTAGGCTCCATGGTCGTCACTTTATGCAGCCCTCCTTTGTGCGTGATTTAAGCGGATTGTACCTTTCATCTGCGATAAGGTTAACACTCGCTTCCTGTTGAGGCTGGAAACGAAAACAGGCTTTCCCGTCTTCTTGGACTTTGTCAATAGATTTTCACCGATCTATCGGGCCCTATGAGGAGCCGGAACCATTTGGTCTCATGCGCTCCTCTGTAGCTGTATACTCTAACGAAACGGCGAAGCTCACCATCCATCTCGTCCAGTTTCATATCGATTACCGCGTCGAAGCTCGAGCGGACTTCGTTGTAGAATGAGTTGCTATGTATTCCAAGTTCTATGGCATAGGCGCCTATGTTACCGTGTTTCTTCATCCGGGCTAGGTGTGATTTCATGAATCGTATCGAGAGATCCTCGGAATTGTAAGAGAGGAGAGTTGATAGTGAGTCAAAGAGAACAAAGGAGCGGTCACCCGCAGTCTCCGCCGCACTCGACAACACAACGCTGACTGATGCGACATCGGACGCATTGTCTATCTGGAACCTCTCCTGAGAGCGTTCTCCAAGAAGCCATGAGTACATGTCGACGTAGATTATCTGGTCGGCTCTTCCCGGAGCAAGTCCCATGGCGCGGACTTGTTCCTTGATCAGCGAAATGGGGTTGTTTGTTATGACGTAGAGACATCTCAAACCTGCTTCGATCGCCTCTTTGAGCAGACTCTGGCAAATGGTAGTCTTTCCCGCGCCAGGAGGCGCCAAGAGCGCGAAGTTTAGACCGGTTGTGATAGGAGTGATGACTAGGCCTTTGAGAAGGTCGAAGGATAGCTCTTTGTTGGCGAGAGCGTTCTTCACGCACTCTTCCTCCTCTGTTTCTCCCAATCTCTGGACTCGACCCTAGAGTGGACGCTGAGCTTCGCAACCGTCAGAGTCCAGAGATAGGCCAGGAGCACCATCACAAGCGATTGGATTGTGGGAGATGTCAGGACAAATGTGAAGAGTAAGAAGGAAATGGCATAGAAGAAGCCAAGAGTATGAGCCTTCTCAAGGCCAGTGGTGTCCTTGGCCTTCAGCATTTCGGTGATGGTGAAAGCGAATAGCGGGATTAGCGCAAGGTCCGCAATGTAGACTGGCTCTAGGAGTCCTAGTGACACGAACGCCACGAGAAGCATAAACGGCGTGGAAAGGAGTGTACTACTGAAGAGAACCGCCTTCTTCACGTTTTTGAAGATGGTGGCCGAGGTCCGGATTCCTGCCTTCATGTCTCCAAAATAGTCCGGCAAGTTCTTGACCGTCCCGTACGTGAACATGAACCATGTTAGGAGCCAGAGCATTGGATTGAGAAGATCGAGAGACCCTCTAACGCTTAGGCCCCCGAGAAAGGGAAGACCCAGTGCACCGGAGAAAGAGGCGAGGCTAGCGAACGGCTTGGCCTTGAATCTCAGGGGAGGCAGCGAATAGAAGATGGAGTTTAGGATGCCAAAGCCTAGAACCAAGGTGAAAAGGGGCCCTAGGTAAATGGCAAGGGCGACTGCACTAGAGTAGAGTACTACTAGAGAGGCGGTTATCTGTCTCGAGCCGATCTGACCAAGCCAGAATAAGCGTTGGGGTTGATTTGTTGCATCTTCCTTCCTGTCGGCATAAGCGTTTACGATATTGGTTGCAGCGGTCACCAGAGATGCGACAACTATGCCGATACCTACCTGAGACAGTTGTCCCCCGCCACCTACCGCATAACCTAGAATAAAGCTGAAAGAGGGAAAGACCCACGTCCTCGGACCAGAAAGTCGAAACAGTATCGAAAACGTATGCGGAACAATTGGAACGCTTCCCAGAACTGGAAGAATCGGGCCCTGTATGGTGTCGTAATGTTTGTTTCGTGTTTTTCTGTGGGGCACGCTCTCTACCGAGCCGCTGTGGCCTAGACGGGAAGTTTGAGGCCTGAATGCACTTGGCCTTCTCAATGGTGCTAAGGAGGGTGTTACCAGGATTTCAGCGGACCAGTAACGTGTGGATCCAAGTGTATCCTAGATCGCAAGGAATTTCGGAAAGCGCGACGGAAGGTTTCTGCGGTTGCTTTGCCAGAGGATGGTAATCCTATTAGTTGGACCCGAAGTCCAGCAAAGCAACCACTCCTATCCAACAGAGTCTGTTCGCGTTGACGTTTGGCTGAGCCACAGCCCGTAGCCCCATCCGATCAAACCAAGAGAGAAGATGAGACCCGCAATACTTCCGATGACGAACAAGACGAAGAAGCCGAGCGCTAGCGGTACGGCGAGGATGACCATCCAGAGGGACAAGCGCGGAACAAGGGCTGTACGCGGAATGATAGCTGAACGAACCGTGGCAATGGCAAGGAGGAGGAAGCCGAGGGTGTAGACAACTGTGATAAGTCCTACCGTCAACAACAAGGGACCGTAGAGGGAACCCCCGACATCGAGGAGTGATGGTGCTTGCGCTGCGATCAGAGGACCGATGACTGTGCCGACGACCAATAATTCGCCGGGCCTGTTGGCTCCACCAACGAAAGCTAGGAGGAAGCCAACCGACCCCAAGTGGCCTAGTTTGCCGGAGTATTGGCTGTAGAACCCCACCAGTCCTAGAAGAATTAGCACCCAGGCAACCGCCCCGACGAAATGCACTGGCGCCCAGATGTCGCTTAGAATGAATTGGGGGGTCTCTCCCAATGGGTGGGTGAGGTAGTGTATGGCGAGAAGGAGCCCTCCAATCATGAGTGTGGGTCCGCTCCAGCGTGCGAGGTTCTGAACTCCCATGCTCGGCGTGAGCGCGTGGAATCTAACATAAGCTTTCGGTCAACGGGCGCAATTTTCTCGATCAGTGAGGTGGGCGAAAATTGGGTGCGTCGAACGATATGGATTGGTATGATCGTGTGGAAACGTTTCTTTTCGCAGCGTAGCACGCAACGGGTCGTCTTCTTTCCGCTGTGCGGATCTGGATTGTGGCCTCAGCTGGATTGAGTAACCTTCGCCGCGATGGCCTGGTAACAATAGGGTTCAAGACAGGTTCTGGGGGTGTTGAATCCGAAGCGATTTATACCATGTTGGAAGTATCTGCTTCAATGTTCGAGTGTGAGTGTGAACAGTAGCAATGCCTATGGTTGATAGAACTCCTACTGGGATTCCGGGCCTTGACGAGATTTTGACTGGTGGCTTTCCGCGCGGACGAGTCATATTGCTCGTCGGAGGGCCTGGTACTGGTAAGACGATCCTGACTTCGCAGTTCTTGATGAACGGTATCAAGATGTACGGTGAGAATGGAGCTTTTGTCAGCTTGGATGAGACGAGCTGGAAGTTTGAGGATCTTGAGAAGGGCAAGAAGTTTGCCTTCATCAACGCCTCACCATTGCGGCATATGCCGGGTGAGGTGAAGATTGGCCGGACGTCGATCGGTCGGAAGGATTTCTCGATCCTGAGCCTTATCGAGGGGATCAAGACTCATACGGAGCTGATCAACGCGAAGAGGATTGTTGTTGATCCTGTGACCTCGTTGATCTTCCAGTACCCGGAGATGGTGGAGCGGAGGACTGCGATTCTGGATCTTGTCGACGCGCTTGTGAAGACCGGCGCGACCTGTCTGATGACGACGGAGTTGCGGGCTATGGGACCGACGGTGGAGCGGGCGGTGCAGCTTGAGGAGTACTTGGCGCACGGGGTTATGATCCTGTCCAACGCGAAAGTGGGCAAGACGTACAACCGGGTCATGCAGGTTGAGAAGATGAGGGAGACGGCGATTGACATGCAGCCTCGTCCCTACAAGATCTCGACCAGTGGAATTGAAGTGTTCCCGAAGGAAACAATATTCGTAGACTAAGACAAACCGGGGTCAAGTCTACGAAAGGCCTTCTGAGGGGCCAACGTCGTACAATAGTGCTCCTGCAGGTTACTTTCACAGGGGTCCGCAGGGACCGCTCATGCGGCGCGAGGGTCGGTCGCTAAGACCCCCTATTTTTCCTGGAACATTTCCTGTCTGGCAGCGATCATGGGCGAGACAGGCAATTCCAGGTTCAATCTGTGCTTGGATGGCCATGCAGAGAAGGCGACAATTCCGAACGAATTTCGGGAGAGTTGCCAGGAGGCTCCCAGAGTCGAGATCAGGGCTGAAAATGGGCGAATCCCTTCAGCGGAGGGCTTGTTTTCCATTCAACCGGCTATTCGGCGGTCAGACAGTGCCCAGAGCTCTCTTTTTCCTGGTTAACCAGAGAACTGTAGCGCTGATCTCGAGATCGACCAGGAATATTCAGTGGCCGGCCGAAAAGGGGGGTCACAATTTAGACAGTAATAGCCATCCAAAACGGGACTGATGTAGAATCATTCAGACTCGTAACCCTCTTCATTCATGATGCTCTGGGTTACCACGATCAGAGTTCTAAGAAATTCCGACTGTCTTCTTACAAAGAAGAGCATGGACGCACGAAGAGCTTTGACGGACGAACTAGACTACGACAAATTCCTAGAACAACAAAAGCTGAATCATCAGAAGAATCATTTCCGGACGATTCATCTCAAACAACGAAAAATCCTTTACAACGGTGTAGTATCTAGAGAAAGAAAAATCTGCCAAAGATCTCTAGGTCGGACGTTCAAACTGGTTCGTCCGAAGAAAAATGCGGCCGGAAAAGATCGGTTTCCAAGAAAATAGGAGAATTCTTAAGCGAAGACCGTGGCGAGTAGAGAGCCGGGTGAACAAGCCGACGAACGCTAAGAAGAAAAAGTCGAAGAAGAAAGGCGGCATGTAGGAGCAGAACTGATACTCCTCACCCCAAGCCTTTCTTCTTTTTTTCTCCTTATCACGCGAAGACTTGAGTAAGCAGGCGAGGAAAGCCTGCCCTCGCGGGAGCCAGGGGTCTACAGAATCGCAAGCAGCGCTAATGACGAGGAGATTCCATTGCAACAACAGTTCTTTTCTCGGGATGGCAAAATCGAAGTCAAATGGCTGAGCAAAACAGAACAGTCTGACAAAATAGATTCAGGAATGCGATCCTCTGTCTTTGTACTCAGCAAGACAGTTGGGACAAACACAGTCGGAAGCCCGCTTGGAGAGCTCCCCCCGCTGTTCGCGCAAGATATCCAC
>VBBV01000065.1 GCA_005883695.1 Candidatus Bathyarchaeota archaeon
TCTATGTCGGCGAGGATGCGGAGGTCAACTTCGCCAGCCTACAGAACTTCGAAGGTGACGTTCATTCCACACTCAACAGACGATGCGTCGCCCAAAAAGACGCTCGCATGAACTGGACCATAGGCCACATAGGTGGAGGAACCACCCGCTCCCGAGTGGAGAGCGTCCTAAACGGACCGGGTGCCGCTGCGGAGGATGTCTAACGCATAGATCCACGAACACGACCGGACATGTGCTAGCTCGTGGAGTGTTGAGAGATTCGGCCCGCACCATATTCAAGGGCATGATACGAATCGAAGAAGGAGCCAAGAATTCGAACTCATACCTCGCAGAACACGCAATGATCTTCAGCAAGAAGGCTAGAGCCGACGCAATACCAGGGCTCGAGATCATGACGAATGAGGTGAAGGCCACTCATTCGGGATCGGTGAGCCAGGTGGACGAGGAACAAATTTTCTATCTCATGTCTCGAGGTTTGAGCCAGAGCGAAGCCCAGAGAATGATCATTATCGGGTTCCTACACCCTGCCGTCCAACGCATACCTCTGCGGACAGTGAGAGCAGCGATACAATACCTCATCGAAGAGAAATGGCTGGGAAGGGGAGGACAAATCCCTCCAAGCCCAGAACAACTACCAGAATTCGAGGAAGAGCCTGAGAAAGAAAGCGTCTCCACCGATCTGTTCGAGAGGCACTACAAGTACCGGTAGCAACTCTTGGGAACTCTCATCAAAGTGTGTTCCCTCTCCGAGCTACCCCCAGGATCGATGAAGGGAATCGAACACGACGGCAAAAGGATACTCGTAGTCAACTTGGACGGAACGATCTACGCTTGGGACGGAACCTGTACGCATGAGGAGTATGACTTGTCCATGGGCTTTCTCACAGGGGACAATGTCACGTGTGCATTGCACTTGTCCCAGTTCAATCTCATCACAGGAGAAGCTGTCAATCCGCCTGCGGAGAGACCGCTTGGCAAGCATCAGGTAAAGGTAGCTAACGGAGATATCTTCGTCGAAGTAGCCTGAGGTTGCAGCAAGCCTCAGCGACCCTTCTTACCCCAATGCCTTCACTTCACTCATTCTTACCCTCCCTCCCAGTTTCAAGTTACATGGCCCTTTAGTCAAGTCGCTCTAATTCGCACATCAATTATCGAACGGTTTCGATGTGGGCAGGCTAGAAGGAGGCGAAAAACGGGTAAAGGGAAATTTTGTCGCAGCTAAGACGATATGTCCTGTTTCCACTCCTAGTGGTGCTTCTGTTCGTCACCACGTTGAACTCTCCTGTCCACGCATTGGGCGAAACATACAGTTTGACGACGTCAGCCGCGCGATTGCAGGAGAGTAACACGGCGAGGGTTCTGCTCATCCTAAACGTGTCAAATACCAACACGGTCGCAAACTATGCTTTTACTTGGAGTGTGAAGGATCCCAGTGGGAGCGTCCATCAGGCCACCAACTCAACCAATGCGCCTCACGCAGCATCGTTTGTGGAGAGCGTCGCATACCCTGGTAAATTCGGCTCCAGCCCGAGCTTGCAATACACGGGTGTTTATGCGGTGTGGGTCAATCAGACTCAGCCACCGTTGGTGGGTTCGACTGGTGTTGGGACGCCTGTTCAGTTTCAAGTAGGTCTCACAGACAGTCTCAGTTACCAGCGGCTTCTTCCCATCTCTATCAAGGCTGCAAATTATGCTTCGAGCGGGAATGTCACTATCAAAATCTCTGGCCCGGGCGGCCTGGTAACCGGCTTTCCCCTAAACAAGACGACCGACAGCACCGGATTCTTATCGTACACTTGGCCATCAATACCTGCCTCACTACCTGTTGGGGATTACACTCTAACCCTCGCCGGATCCCCAGTGAAAAACCCGCCAGACATCCAGTCGTTCACCGTCGTGGCGACTAATGTGACAATTTCCTCGTTGAGCATAAGCAAGAGCCTATTACAGACGTCTCAGACGGAAGATTTCCATTTCTCAGTGTCATATCCAAACGGCGTAGCGGTTAAAACAGGTTCTGTGAATCTACGTCTAGTTGAGGCCGACGGCTCGACGTCGCATTATGTGGCAATGACTTACAGCTCGACTTTGAGTGCTTTTCGCGGAGCATTCCAGATCCCTCTTAGTAGCGAGGTCGGTCCTTGGGTCGCCACTGTCGAGGTTAACAGCTTCGACGATGGTTATGGGAACAAGGGTCCGATCTCAAGTGTATTGAAGCCCTTTACCGTATCCCCTGCGATACTCACCGTCTCGGCCACTACCAACTATAACAACTACACAGTTGGGGGTATCGTGGTGATCTACGCGTCAGTGGTGACGCCTGGAGGGTATAACTTCACCAGCGGGACAGTCACCGCGACATCGTACCTCAAATCAAACCAAATTGGTAGCCCGCTACCATTGTTCTATGACCAGAGCCGGGGCAAGTGGGTCGGCAGCTACACGGTCAACTCAACTAACCCAGCTGGAATCTGGCAAATACAAGTCAACGCTACGGATACTTACGGAAACATGGGTCAAGGATCCACCTCAACCCTTGTCAATGTCCCAGCTCCAGCACAAGAGAGTTCAACATTCAACTATCTTCTGGTCGTAGCAATTGCGCTGCTTGGCGGCCTGGCGGTTCTAGTTTCTTGGATTATCTTTGGACGGCGAAAAGTCCTGAGAAGAGTATTGAAAGTGGATCTCGAAGCCATCCACGCGGAGGCAAAAAAGGTGGAGAACCAGGATTTCTTCAAGAAAGTTCAGGAGCAATTGAGGCAGCAGAGAAAAGAGAACGACGGCACCCATAGTGAGTAAAACAAGTTGCTGATCTTTCTCACCTGACTAGAGACCGGACAATTCTTCCTTCGTAGCATCGGTGGAACCAATGTAGTCGTAGACTCCTGTCTTCAATACTTTTAGAGACAATAGCGCACATTTCAGTCTCACCGCTGTAAGCTGTCCACCTATCAACGATAGAACGTCTTCCTTGGAGATCTTGCGGACATCATCGACGGTCTTTCCTTTTACGAGTTCAGTCAGCATGGAGGCTGATGCTTGGCTTATCGCACAGCCTTGTCCGTTGAACTTGACATCTTTCACAGTGCTCTTTTCATCTAGCTCAAGTTGCATCTCGATTACGTCTCCGCAGAGCGGGTTCGAGTCTCGGGCGTGGATCTGAGCATGTGGCAAGCTTCCCTTGTTTCTGGGATACCGGTAGTAGTCGAGAATTATTTCGGAATAGATGGAGCTCATACCTTGAATACTCTCCCCGCTCTCTCTACTGATTCTACGAATCGATCAATCTCGTCTTCATTATTGTAAACGTAGACACTCGCTCTGGTGGTAGAGGAGACACCAAGTCGCTCCATCAATGGTTGTGCGCAGTGGTGGCCTGACCGAACTGCAATTCCATCTTCATCTAGGAGCGTCGCCATGTCGTGAGCGTGAACGTCTCCCAAATTGAAACTTATCACTCCTGCTTTCGTCCTAGGATTCTGGGGACCATAGATCGTGATGCCCTTGACCTTACCAAGTCTGTCATGAGCGTATTCGGTCAATTCTTGTTCGTGCACTTGCATGTTGCGTAGTCCCAGCTCTGACACATAGTCTACAGCTTTCCCTAAACCAATTGCTCCCGCTATGTTGGTGGTTCCCGCTTCAAACTTGTACGGAGGGTCCTTCCATGTCGATTCGTAAAGGTGGACCTCTCGGATCATTTCGCCTCCTCCATGGTATGGGGGCATCTCCTCGAGAATCGCCTTCTTCGCGTATAAGACTCCGATGCCTGTTGGCCCGCACATCTTGTGGCCTGAGAAAGCGAGAAAGTCACAATCTAAGTCCTGAACATCCACGGGCATGTGGGGGACGGATTGGGCGGCGTCGAGAAGGACGCGACAGTCCTGTTTGTGGGCTTCGCGGATGAATTCACGAACTGGGTTAATGGTCCCCAAAACGTTTGACACGTGGGTCATGGTGACGAGTTTGATTCCGCCTGATTCTAGATGTTGACGAAGATC
>VBBV01000066.1 GCA_005883695.1 Candidatus Bathyarchaeota archaeon
CAATACTGTACCGATGTTCGAGGACGCACGGTTTCCCAGCAGGTACCGGAGTCTAGTCTCCGAAGTGGATTCCGTGTACTGCGACATCGCACAGCCAGACCAAGGAAGAATATTGGCCGAGAACCTTGACATATTTCTGAAAGAGGGAGACGGATTCCTGATGGCGATCAAGGCGCGTAGCGTTGACGTGACCCGAGATCCGAACGCTATCTTTCGCCAAGAAGTCGCTGTTTTGAAAAAGAGGGGATACGTAATCGAAGAAATGGTTCGATTGGACCCCTTCGAGAAAGACCACTGTATGGTTAGAGGCGGGAAATAGGCGGGCCTTTCGGTGGACCGCGACGGTTTTTTCGATGTGATGCTCCAGAATGAATTGCGAAAGCTCAACACTCATCTTCCCAAGAATAGGAAAACCGTTAGAGAATTGTTGGCCGAGGACTCGCCAAATGTTTCTACGGTGAGTGGAGAGAAGGTCACTATGAAAAAGGCTGAAATTGAAGCTTTGAGTGCCGAGCTGCCCGAGTCATTACGTGACAAGGTTAAGCTTCCAATTGTTTTGTTGAGGAGGCGGGATTTGGGAGCGGGTGCGTTCACTTTGCTTGGAGACTCTTCTGAAGAATATGCGTTGTCCAAGGTCTTAGGTGATTACAATGGCGCTCAGGTAGACATCCGGCAGGCAAGAGAATCTCCGAAGGTCTTTTACAAGCCGCAGGTCAGCGAGCTGATGCGTCGATTCCATTCCCTCATAGTGGTCGGATTCGGGCTCTCTGAATGAAGCCATTCTGTGACAGTCGGTACGACTAAGATGCTAGATGCCTAGTGACGAGACTCCACGCGACCATTGAACGCTTATGTACGGCATTGTTCCCAAGAAGTTAGCCGATAACTCTCTTGCTTGAGGACAGCATCGCAAAGCGTGTCGTTCACACATGTCTGAGGGTACACGAAGACGACATGGTCCTCATAGAAACCTGGCAACACACGATCGATCTAGCCAGTGAAATAGCTCTTGAATGCTATCGGACAGGGGCCAAACCTCTCATCACACTCAACACCGACAGGCTCTGGTGGGGAACACTTGCCGAGATTCCAGAGCAATACATGCGCAAGATCCCTCGTCACATACTCAGCGCGGTTGACAATGTAACAGTCTGGATTGCGCTGGGAGGTCCGGAAGACCCGTCGAAGTTCCGGGATGTACCTGCCTCAAGACTAGAGATCCTATTCGAAGGGGACAAACCTGTCCTCGACAAGACTTTCGAGAAAAAAGTTCGGACAGCCGAACTCCTTCTGGGACATGTTACTCCGCAACGCGCCAAAGCTTACGGATTCGATTATGACCGCTGGTTGAAAATGACCGAAGAAGCGATCAAAGTCGATTATCCGAAGCTCGCAGAGCTGGGAAGAATAGTGGCTCTCCGCTTGGAGCGTGGGAGTAAGGTGCACATCACATCTAGAGGGGGAACCGATGTCAGGTTCGAGATAACGAAACGACCAGTTCACGTGCAGGATGGGATAGTTGATCAGGCAGATGTCGAGCATGGACTTGTCTCAACACAATTGCCTTCAGGCAAAGTTGAGGTCGCCCCGCTCGAAGAGTCGGCGAGGGGAACTGTAGTTTATGATCTGCCCCGCGCTCTGAAGGGGAGGCTAATTCAGGAGCTTAGACTAGACTTTGAGAAAGGTCGGATCAAAGAATTCCGAGCCAAGAAATATGAAGAAGTGTTCCGCGAGGTCTTCGAAGCAACGCAGGGAGACAGGGACAAGATAGCCCAATTCACATTGGGACTTAACCCGAAGGTGGACCTGATCGGATACACGACTGACGAACTTTCCCTGGGTACCGTGACGATCGGAGTGGGAGCGAACAAGGGTATTGGCGGCAAGAACGACAGTAGCTTCTCCTTCTCAGGAACCGTTACGAAGCCGACCGTCGAGATTGACGGGCAAACGATAATGGTCGATGGAAGACTAACGCTCTAGTACAAACAATCCATTTTTAGTCAACAATACGAGATGCGGGGCACAGATCTCGCATGGTCAAGAGACTAGTCGACGTTCTGGTTCTGAACTCGAATGAGACCATAACCCTAGACTCCCCTGACCCCGAGAGGGGACTTGGTATCGTTGATCATGGAGGTGTCGCGATAAACCAGGGCAGGATCGTTCTCGCAGCGTCAACTGAACTGTTAGAAAGAAAATTTCGGGCCAGAAGAACCATAGACGCTGGGGACGAGATCATCCTGCCCGGCTTCGTGGACCCACATACCCATCTGGTCTTCGCCGGTGCTCGTGAGGCCGAGTTTCAACTCAGGATAGGAGGCTTCTCCTACTTGGAAGTCCTTCGCAAGGGAGGAGGAATAATCGAGACTGTGAACCTTACTCGTCAGGCCAGCTCAGAGTCCCTTTTTCAATCTGGAATGCAGAGACTCGATACGTGTCTTGAATCTGGCTCGACCTCGGTTGAGATAAAGAGCGGGTATGGACTTACGGACGATAGCGAGTTGAAAATTCTCAGAATTGTTCAGCGTATGAAGAGGTATCATCCTTGCAATATTGTTCCCACGTTCATGGGTGCTCACGCGGTTCCGCCCGGTGAAAGCTTGTCGGAATATGTTCCTAGTGTGATCAACGACATGCTCCCGCATGTTGCTCAAGAAGGGTTAGCAAGATTTTGCGATGTATTTTGTGAACGGGGAGCATTCGATTCAATCGAATCGGAGAGGATTCTCGGGAAAGCCGCGAAACTTGGTCTCAAGCTCAAGATACACGCAGATCAATTCACGGACAGTGGAGGCGCCCAAGTTGCCAACAGATTCCATGCTACATCGGCAGATCATCTGGTCCACTCAGCGGCGAAACAGCTCGAAAACATGAGGAGGACCAATGTTGTTCCGGTCTTGCTACCTTCGTCATCACAAAGTGTGCTAGCTGAGGAGAACGCGGATGCTCGAGGCATGCTTGCTTTGGGCCTGCCCGTGGCTTTGGGAACGGACTTCAGCCCTTCCAACTGGACACTCGGGCAGATGACCGTCGCCGCCGTTGCATCTCGAGTGTTGAGAATGAACTCTTCTGAGATCATTCGAGGGATAACAATCAACGCTGCCAGAGCGATAGGATTGGAGAAGACAGTCGGAAGCCTCCATGCAGGCAAACAAGCGGATCTTGTGACCTTGCGAGCGCCCAACCACAGGTGGATCGGATACACGTACGGTGAACGGATTGTTGACAATGTCCTTATCGGAGGTGAACTAGTGGTACAGGACGGTAGGAGGATTATTTGAATCAAGGGACAAAGCCTCGAACCGCCTCGGTGCAGAAACACCGAAGGAGGATCTCCGCGATAACTGGGACGGAGCTACACTGCAAGAGCTGGCAAATAGAAGGAGCCTACCGCATGCTCCACAACGTTCTTGATCGTGAAGTCGCCAAAGACCCTGATCATCTAATCGTCTATGGAGGGACAGGACGAGCTGCTCGGTCTTGGGATGCGCTTGAAGCAACGCTCGATGCTCTAGAGAAACTTGGCGAGGATCAGACCCTTCTAATTCAGAGCGGCAAGCCGGTCGCGGTTTTCAAGACTCACAGACTGGCCCCTCGAGTACTAATTGTTAACAGCATGATTGTTCCGAAATGGGCAACATGGGATTACTTCTACGAACTCGAGCAGAAGGGTCTCATCATGTACGGACAGATGACCGCCGGTTCGTGGGCATACATTGGAACGCAAGGGATAC
>VBBV01000067.1 GCA_005883695.1 Candidatus Bathyarchaeota archaeon
GGAAAAATTCCAATCATCAGGAGCTCTGGCCCACAAGACCCTTCTGGGAAACGGGATATTCATCATAGAATCTCTCAGCCGAGCGACCAAACAGTTTGTCGGTAAAAGAATTCTGATGATATGTATGCCAATCAAGCTTCAGAATGGGGACGGAGCACCCTCAAGGATAATCGGCGTACCGATTCGCGAAGAATAGCACGGGGAGCTGATGAATGTCGCTGCATGTTCGCAGGACTTTTGGCAGTCAGATTCGGCAATAGAGTCCATCTTCCCTAGGCTCCTCCCAGCGTTACTATCAAGTCGGTTAGAAAACCTGCGCATAACCCTACGAAGATGCCTATCATGAGGATCTGGTTTGTTGTCTGTTTTCTTCCCGAGTTGTACATCAGCATTGAAACATAGAGAATAGCGCCACCTGCAAGGCTGAGAAAGAGCACGTATGTGAAGACAGAAGTCCAGAGACTGCCTACGACAGTCCCGACGAAAGTAGGACCACCGCCCACCAGCCCGGCTACGGCTAGAAAACGAGCCGTGGGCCTCTTGATGAGACCCGCTAGCGGACCAGCTATCCCAAAGCCCTCCGTTGTGTTGTGCGCGCCAAAACCAATTATCAGAAGAAGTGCAAGCCCGACAGAACCCGACGCGTACGACTGGCCCACTGCGAGACCCTCGCTGAAATTGTGGGCGCCGATGCCAATGGCGATCATCATCGCCAGTCTGTAGGGGTGATGTTCCTGGAGAATCTGGATCTGTCGGGCCTGTTCGGCCGTGGTTAGCTGAACTGTTTCTGGTCCGTTCTGCAACCGCGCCTTCACGATAGGAGGAGCTTTTGCCATGTACTTCGTCTCGTAAGCCACCAGGCCCAAGAGTCCAAGTGCAAGTCCTCCGAAGACAGCGACAAGATCCGTCGCAGCCTCAGCAACGGACCATTTTGTTGCAGCAGCACCTGATGCTACGCACGTTGCAGCTTGTCCTGCAAAGGCGCTCGATGCGACGCATGTTGCGGTATTCCAGGCGTGGCTGAACACGTCGATTACTAGGAACAAGAGGATCCCGATAGACAGGGCGTTGAGGAAGCCTTTCTTGCGTGAACTCACATTCTGAAGAATGGCCAAGGGCAGACCGAGAAAGATTGTGAAGCCAGCTATGGCACCTAGCAACAGAAGCTGTGCGTAGTCAATCAACCCTCAGCACGGCGTACGGGACGATTGAACTCCATGTTATAACTTATGTCATAATTGATCGTGGCTGGCTTTCCTATCGTTGAGTACTTGACTGCCCGACTGTATCGTTGTGTTGGAGCGATGTTCTCGCTCATGATATTTTGTTGGTAGTCGTTGATTCAGCGAACGCATGTATTCGGGCAGGGAGATTACTAAGCCTGGCTTTCCAGTATAGGTCGATAACCAATTTGTAAGGCAATCCTTCTTGTCGAAAAATATGAGTTGATTCACACTCGACGCCCACATGTCCCGCCCCCCATTCCGAATTCAACCACGTGAAGTATTGGATCCTTCGGCTCAAGATCTTCGACTTGCCTCTTGACAACGTGGAAACGGGTAACACTCGCGCAAACGGGGCATCGAGCCTCAGCCCCGAGGTCAGTCTTCAGCCCGTTGAGAAGTATGTCCGCTCCGCACTTGACATAGATGTATCCTCTCTGCGGCAGAATCATACGGTATAGTGTAGGCTTGTCGGAGAACCCGACCAGTCTTATCGGACCGTAATAGGACATTGCTTTCGACGACTCGGGGGTCTGTTACTCGGCGCAACAGCTGAGCTGGTCTATGTCCTTCCGGAAAGATGTGGCAGCCAGCTTGATCGCTTCGGTCATTGTCGGGAATACGTGAACTGTGTCGATGATGTCATCGATTGTCAGCTTATGCTTGACTGCTAGAACTGCTTCGTGGATAATGTCAGCCGCGTTGTCTGCAAGAATGTGAACACCCAATATCCTCCCGGTCGATGCATCAGCAACCATCTTGACCAGACCTCTTGTGTCCCTGATGACGATGGCCTTTGGCACTTTTGACATTGGTATGGTTCTGCAGGTGCATTCGTAGCCTTCTTCATGGGCTTGCTTCTCCGTAAGGCCCACTGAGGCCACCTGGGGCGAGGTGAATATCGCTCTTGGAACCGGGAGGAAATCTATCTTTCTATGTGTCCCCAACAATGCGTTCTCAGCGGCCGCGGCTCCTTCCTTTGCCGCGATCGTTTCTAGCATCGGTTCGCCTATGACGTCCCCAGCAGCCCACACGTGCGGGGCGGTCGTACGCATTTCCAGGTTAACTTTTACTGCGCCATCCTTTCTGAGCCCTACTGGCACAATCTCCAGGCCTAGCAGGTTCGTGTTGGGGTCTCGCCCAGTAGCCAGGAGCAACTCGTCTCCTCTGGCTTCGATCTCTCGCCCCTTTACGGTTGCGACTATGACCTTTTCGCCCTTGGTTTGATATACACGTTTGACATGTACTCCGGTCTTGATCTCGATTCCTTCGCTTTCCAAGTACTGGCGTAGAGCCTCGGAGATTTCTGGCTCCTCTTTAGGGATTATTCTATCGCTTCTCTGCAGGAGAGTCACCCTTGTTCCCATGTGGGAGAACATCTGGGCGAACTCGAGGCCTAGGGCCCGACCGCCGAGCACAACCATCGAGGCGGGTTTGTTCTTTAGACTGAGAGCCTCGACGTTCGTCAGGTAGCCCACGTTCTCAATCCCGGGGATACTTGGTATCCTGGGTGATGATCCCGTCGCGACTACGAACTTCTTACCGTCAACATTGATTCCGTCCACCTTTACACGGGTCTTTGAGACGAACCTTGCGTTTCCACGGAAGAGTTTGGTTGAGGGTAGTGACCTTAGAACGTCGGAATACTTCTCCTTCCTTAGTCCTC
>VBBV01000068.1 GCA_005883695.1 Candidatus Bathyarchaeota archaeon
CGGAGGAAATGCTGATGCTCAACAACATACCCCAACAATACCGCCCGGCTAGGATGCTGAAGCGCCAGCACGAACGGGTGCGGACTTGACCCATAGAATTTCTCGATAAACCGTGTCTTAACCCACAACTCCAACCCTCGACGGCCCAGATCGAAGAAGTCCCTCAACAACCCTGACAGTGTCTTCCGGTCAGACTTGTTCTTGGTAATATTCCGGTTCAACCACATCACATGCCCCGCGTCACTCCGCCCCGCCTCAGCAACAAAGTGACCAGCAAGATCCTCCCAGTCATCGTGCTTCTGAAAACCCACCCCACAACTAGGACACTTCGTCAATTTATCCCGACCTCTTACAGCGGGAAATCCTTCGGCAACCGGCCCCGAAGCTTCTGATAATCAGCATCAGTCCCATATTTGCCGCGAATATCCTCCAGCATCCTCTTCACCTGATCAACCGTCAAACCCCGAGCACCACCGACCATTCGTACAGTCTCTTCAAAGTCCTCGTGACATGAAGCATAACAATTGCCCATTCCGGCCAAGAGTTCTCGTTCTCTAGGAGTCAAAACCTCTGAGCCTCCACACGAAGCTCCCGAATCATGGGAATCGCAGTTCTTAACATCATAGTTGCCCGGCTCGCACTCTCAGCAGTAAGAAACAAGAGCTCGTAGTCTGAACCACGGCCTTTGAGGGCAAGTGATTCTGGGGCCAGGCAAGGATCTGGCTGCCCAGAATCTGGACTTCCAGCAACTGGCTTTGGGTTAGGAACTATCAAACGGAATAGTCTTGTGGATTGGCTTGCGCTATAGAAGGCTATACTTGGATATCGCAGGCGCGCTGGCGTCTCGGAGAAAACCAGATTTTTCCCGAAACGTTCAAGTGCAGCCAAGCACTTCCACCCGACTTAATCCCCATCAAGGAACCCAAGCCCTATGCTGTTACCGCTTCTGTTTCTATCCCTGACCCTAGGCGCTCCGATGACCGTCGCTCTCCCACCCTCAGCCTCCGTCAGTCATGCATTCAACTACGTCGTAACCATAATCATGGAGAACACGGATCTCAGCCAAATCATCGGGAGTTCTCAGGCCCCATTCATGAACCAGCTAGCATCCTCCTGGTCTCTAGCGACAGGATATTCTGGGGTGAATCATCCGAGCCTTCCAAACTATCTAGCACTCATCTCCGGCCAAGAATTCGCGTCCTGGAGCACATCCGACCGTCCCCCGGGTCCCGGCTTCAGTGCAGGGAACGCCACCAACATAGTTGACACTATGGAGGCGAGCGGGTTAACGTGGAAGGCGTACATGGAAGATTACCCGTCGAACTGCGGAACACACTGCTCGCCCGGCAACTGTTACATGGGAGATGGTGGAACAACAGGCCGATATGCGGCGCGTCACGACCCGTTCGTCTACTTCGGCGACATAGTCAACAGCTCAGCCAGATGCTCGAGAATTGTTCCAGCCAACTCGGGCGGAAACGGTGCCCCCGATGACGCGTTGCTCGCGGATCTTCAATCACCCTCCAACTCGTCGAACCTTATGTGGTTGACACCTAACCTTCGTAACGACATGCACGACAGCTCCATCTCCACCGGCGACGCCTACCTCTCCCAACTCGTCCCGATGATACTCGGTAGCAACCTCTTCATCCGCCAGAAGGCAGCGCTCTTCATAGCCTTCGACGAGGGCAACGGAGACCACCAATACCCCGGCGACAATGTCTACGCCGTATGGGCCGGCTCTGTCGCGAAGCCCAGCTTCAGCTCGTCCAACCCGTACAGCCACTACTCATTCCTGAAAACCATCGAAGCGAACTGGCACCTTCCGCCCCTGACCAGCAACGACCAGAGTGCGACCCCAATGCTAGAGTTCTTCATCCATCCGGATCATGACCACCTAGGACACGAACACGAGATGAAGGATCACGAAAAATCCGACGAAAATCCTCGCACTGAATTCTCTGGAGACTCGCAGGATGACGCTCGGCGGAACTAGATTCTGAAGCTAACCTAATGGCTTCTTACAGTGAATCTTTGAATTTTTCCTGGGCTACAATTGTTCTTAGCGTACTGAGGCTGAGGATTGCCCGCTTGATCAGGAAGGACGGATCGCTTCGAAAGGCGAACGCGGACTTCAGGTCCGACGCAAATTTTGCTGAAGAGATCTCTATTATCGCCGATTCTATCTGCTCTACTAGTTGTTCTTTTGATCCGCAGGCCGCGTATTTCGCGACGATCTTCCAGTCGACCTTTTCCGATAGCATTACAACGTCTGCGAAGTCTTCGGTCCTGCCTGCGTGCAGCTTCATCGCGACGAGCAGATTCCTCTGTGCCACCCTGGCCGGGGTTGAGTCTGTCGCTCCCACTATGATTGCCTCCGCCGAATTATCCTGTATGAACCCGTAGGTCCAGGTTCCCCGGGTTCTTGTACTAACAACTGTGTCCACGAACAGTTCGACTGATACTGGTTCTCCTCCAACCGTCTTGCGGTATTCCCTGACTGTCACGCCTAGGGGCGGCCGAACCTCGTTTCTTCGTAGCTCGTATCCCTCTCCGAGGAGTGTCGCGTCTAGGACCGGAACATTGTCCCGGTTGGTCGCGAGCTCGCAGTCGACAGAGAACCTGTGTTCGCCAAAAGCGTTGACAGCATATCCTCCGACGACCACGAACCCGTCTGTCGCTTCCCCCAAGACCCTGAGGATCCTAATGATCTCTGTCTCACGCGAGGTCAGGTATCCGGATTGGCTCATCATTTCAATCACGCCACGCCCTTCGCGAATCGTCCAGAATCGACACCGCCCTTTGCCAGGGTCTAGCTCTTCGGCCTTAGTCTGCGGTAGGCTTTGTCGAATACGTCGTAGATTTCCTTCCAGAACATGTTGTCCGCCAGCTCCTCCGTCGTTCTCTCGTCAATCCGCCACTTCAACGGATCTTCCAGATACTCCCGTCCCCTCACCGTTGCCACAAACTTGGTCCCTAGCGCCACCAGTTTATCATCGATGAGGCTCTGGAGCACGTACTGGACAACCTCCCAGCCTGTCTTCCCGGGAATACCCCATCCTGAGACCTTGGCGCAATCCTTGACAAGCTGCGCCATCGTCATACCCTTCGAGACGTCCCTCAGCCTCGTCAATAGTAGGATACGTCTAATCTCAAGCCCAGAATCGACCCTACTCTCCAAGAGGGAAGACCCTCTAACAATTCAAAGCTACCAGCACATTAACAAATTGACACCGAGGCTCGCTAGACAATCAATTCTTCGAGAAAGCCGACCGGTGCGCCGCCAAGCCCGAGTAGTCTGTCATGGAATTCCTTTGCCGACGCGGATGGGTGTGCATGGAAGAACCGTTCTCTCGCCAATCTCTCCATGTGCGCGTTCTCCATAATGAACTGCCGCGCCTCATCCACCCCAAGACCCTGGGTGTGCATCCAGAACGAGACGATAAACCGACAATCCCTCAACAACGCCTCCTTCAGCTGGATCACTCGCAACTGCTCGTTCCCGTAACCCTCATCCAACATCATCTCTTCGCAGTAGTGTGCCCATCCCTCGCCGAAAGCATAATTCCAGTACGCCTTCCTAGTCATAGAGTTCCCAAACTCTCTCTGAAACACTCGGTGAGTATAGTGGCCTGGAAAGACCTCGTGGATCGAGATATCTTTCAACGTCACATAGTTCAGATGCCGGAGCCACTCCTCTCGAGTCTTAGGATCCCACGAGTCCTCCGGAGGCGTAACATAGTAGAGTCCCTCTAAGCCCTCCTTCTCAAAAGGGCCTGGCGAAGACATTGCCGCAGTAGTTGTCGCCCGCATATGCAACGGAGTAGGAACCACCCTGACTCGAGTCCCGGTCGGGATAGAGACCAGATCATGCTCTCTCAACCAGAGCTCCAGATCCCGCAATCCCTCAGCTGTCTCATCGATCAACCGATGAGACGTAGGGTGGTTCTCCTGAATCCCATCAACGACACTCGCGACCGTTTCTCCGGGCCCAATCTTCTCCGCAAGCTCCCTCAACGCCTTCAGGTTCGACTCGAGATCCTGCAATCCCATCGCCAAAACCTCTTCCACCGGCCGATTGATCCGATCGTTCACCCAGAGCAATTTCTGGAATCGTTCTCTTCCCAGCGCAAAGTCCATTGAGAGCGAGTGTTCCTCACTGAGCTCTTCGACGAACGAAGCCATCGCGGTCACGGCCTCCCGCTTCAGACTATCGAACTCTTCCCGGACAGGACCGGACGCTTTTCCCGCTTCCTGTGTCGCCTTCCCATCCAGATCCCGGAGAACACCCTGCACCTGCTTCGTGGCAACATCAACAAT
>VBBV01000069.1 GCA_005883695.1 Candidatus Bathyarchaeota archaeon
TCACGGCTACACTGGAGCGGACATTTCTGCTCTCTGTCGCGAGGCTGCAATGAAGGCGCTTCGGCGATATCTTCCGGAGATAAACCTCGAAGAAGAACGAGTACCCAGTGGCATTCTGGAGAAGATGGAGGTCAACTTGGAGGATTTCATGAACGCTTACCGAGAGATCACGCCAACCGCGATGCGGGAGGTCTACATTGAAGTCCCAACAGTTCACTGGAGTGATGTCGGTGGGCTGACTGAGGTGAAGCAGCAGTTGCAGGAGGCTGTCGAATGGCCGTTGAAGAAGCCTGAAGTATTCAAGAGAGTTGGGATTCGCGCTCCAAAGGGGATTTTGCTCTTCGGACCCCCCGGTTGTGGGAAGACCATGCTGGCGCGATCGGTGGCTACTGAGAGCGAGGCGAACTTCATCTCGATCAAGGGCCCTGAGCTCTTCAGCAAGTGGGTTGGGGAATCGGAGAAGGCGATACGGGAGGTCTTCCGGAAAGGAAGGACAGCTGCTCCGAGCATCATCTTCTTCGATGAGCTGGACTCTGTAGTTCCCAGACGTGGAACCGGCTTTGGTGATAGTGGAGTCTCAGAGCGGGTGATAAGCCAACTGCTCACCGAACTCGACGGAATAGAATCGTTGGAAAACGTAGTAGTAATCGGTGCTACCAACAGGCCTGATATTATTGATCCGGCCATTCTGCGCCCTGGCAGATTCGATAGGCTAATCTTCGTGCCGGCGCCCGACCACGCGACAAGGATGCAGATTCTCAAGATCCACTGTACAAACATGCCTTTGTCCCAAGATGTTGACCTTGACCATGTTGCATCCCAGACGGGAGGCTACTCTGGCGCTGATCTTGAGGCGGTTGTTCGCGAGGCTGGTCTCGTGTCTCTTCGTCGGGATATTGAATCCAAGAATGTCACGCGGGAGGATTTCCGGGATGCATTGGAAAGGATCAAGCCCTCGGTTACTCCCGATATGGAGAACTGGTATCAGGGTTTCGGGAAGCGTTTCAAGAAGGAAAGAGCTCCAGTCCCGATTACCTAGAGTGATCATAGAACTGGGACGGCCTGGCGAAATGTACACTTGAACAATATCTGGAGCCCGAGGCCAATGTCCCTTGCTATCGTGGAACTAGTTGAGAAGAAAGGCCCAATGACAGATATTGATCTGCACAAGGAACTGAAAGCGAGCTTTGGAGAAGTGAGTTTTCGGGAGCTGAACCGGAATCTGATGAATCTAGAGATAGGTGGAGTGCTGCGGGTCTTTAGGCTGATGAGAGGCAAACGTCAGGTGGAGCTGGCACGGAAATTCTAGTGAGAAGTATATATCCAGCCTGAACTCGATAAGGTTGAAGATGACAGAAATGGGAGATTATCCGGCTGAACCAGTCAAGGTCGAGGATTCAACTTTCGATCAGTTCGTCCAGAAATACTCTTTGACAGTGATCGATTGCTGGGCCCCGTGGTGTGGGCCGTGCCGAATTGTCGGGCCGATCGTTGATGCATTGGCGAAGGAGTATTCGGGAAAGGTTGTGTTTGGGAAGTTGAACACGGACGAGAATCCGGCTGTTTCGGGCCGGTTCGGGATAATGGCGATTCCGACGATGCTCGTTGTGAAGCAGGGCAAGCTTGTCGACCAGATTGTGGGTGCGGTTCCGAAGGCGAAGATTGAGGCTGTTCTGAAAAAGTACATGTAAACCGGGTTTTCTGGCGGTCTTTTTCCGAATAGGATGGCTCAGTATAGATACACTTTACCCTGGAACTCAAGTCTATATTCTACCCGGCAACTCTATGCTGTATAGAGGAACCTCGGCTTTGTCTCAGATGATGGAAGCTCGTAAGGTCCAGAAGGTCGGCTACTCCACCCTTATCGTGTCGCTGCCTAAGGATTGGGTTGAACAGGTTAGTCTCAAACAGGGTGACATTGTCACTTTCAGGCGAGAGCCTGATGGTGGAATCACTGTCTACCCGGGTCTGACTAGGGAACGGGAAAACCTCCGGTATGTTATTGACGCGGACATTTGTGATGCTCCAAACCTTCTCACTAGAATCATAACTGCGAACTATCTGACGGGGCACGATACTATTCAGATTGTTGCGAAGAAGGAGCTGTCTCAGCGGCACTTGGAAGAGGTTAGGGCGGTTAGCCGGCGGTTGACGGGCTTGGGGATTGTGGAGCAGAGCTTGAAATCGGTTACGCTGCAGAGCTTTGTGGATCCGACGAAGTTTCCGATCTATGGGTTGATGCGGCGTCTGCAGATTATTCTCAGCTCGATGCTGGAGACCGGGGTGAAGGCGGTGGTGGAGGGTCGCCCGAATCTCGCGGACGAGGTGTTGCATATGGAGGAGGAGGCGGATCGTATCTACTGGATGATCATACGGCAGCTATTGCTCGCGGTCTTGGATCGGCGTGTGGCGAAGGAGGTCGGGATTGATGGGCCGATGCACGTTGTCGGTAACAGGGTCATCGCGAAGAGCCTAGAGCAGATGGGCGATCTTGCCTCGCACATCGCGCAGGAGGCGTTGCGGCTGAAGGGGGATGTGAAGAGTGTGGACGCGAAGCTCTCGAAGGGTATTCTCGACTTTAGCGATAAGGTTCGGTTGTTGATCGAGGACTCGTTCAACGCGTTGATGAAGGGTGATCTGAAAAAGTCGAATGATTGTATTGAGAAGGTTGCGAGCTGCGAGGCGCTAGAAAGGTCGCTGACAACCGATATTATGCATAGTGTGAAAGCGGTGAATCTTGCTGTCGGGTTACGGTCTATCGTCTGGGACGTCGGCCAGATGGCGAAGTATTCTGAGGCGATCGCGGAGGTCGCGATCAACAGGCACTTGGAAGCGCCGAGTGTCTTCTGCGCCTGGGAAAAGGCATAGTTCGCTGCGGCGCGAGACTAGAGTAGGCCACTGGCCACCCCAAGAATTCATAGCTACACCGTTTCGAAAACGTGATTCAGAAAATTGTTGGTGTCCAAGAATGCGGTTTTAGGAGACCGTTGGTTCTAAAATTGTGATCTCGAAAACGTGTTTGAGATCCAGGTTGTGGAAGGGGTCTATTCCTGATTTCAGGAACTGGGTTTCAATTGTTGGTTTCACTTTCACCAGCGTCCGAGGAGACAGCTCTTGCGTCGCGAGGTCGAGTCGCTAAGACCTCCTATTTTCTAGAGTCATCCGCTGTCTGGCCCCGATAATGGGCGAGTCCAGCTGATCAAAGCTTGATCCGGGTTTGGATCGGTTTGGGATTATCCGAGTTTCCAGCGTGGATCTTACCACGATCATAATCTGCTAGCTCAGATCCTGAATCAGGGCTGATAATGGGCGACTTCGTTGGGGTGAGGGGTTTACTGTGAAGGAACGTGCCATGGGATGCTGTGCATTCACGAAGCCGCGGGAGGGTTGAGCTATGTTATCTTGTATTCGAGCAGCTGAAACGCTGTGACCTCGTCGCGGCATCAACCCCAGTGGTCTGTCCTAGCGTTTTTCTTTCTTGAAGGTGCGTGGACGATCGGAAGTATAGTTGGGGTATACGACGTCCATCAATGGAAGCCTCTCGGTCGACAGGGGCGGAAAGGGCGGGATTCCCTTGATCTTATCATCAGCTGGCTGTTTTTCCGGAGCCTGCTCGCTCTCCGGGATGACTTTGAGGGTTCCGGACTGGCTGATTACTCGATAGCCCGTCAGTCCTTCACGATGGAGAAAAAATTGCGAACGAGAAGCTTGACATCCAGACCCTTCTCGTCCTCGATCTCGATCCGGTTCCCATTGGCTCTGATCTGGCCGTGAACTTTTGATTGGAGAAACCTCGTCGCAGCTGCCGCTTCTCCGGGCAGCATTTTAGCTCCACAGCTATTAAACGAATCCTTGCAGAAATGGTCGACAGTTGCATTTTAGCATATTCCAAAGCCGCTGTATCTCGTGGATGCCTGAAGTATTATGACAAGGAGAAGATGATCGATATTCAGAAGGCATTCGAAGCGGAAGTTCTGAAATGGAAAGGAGTTAGTTCCAGACCGATGATGGGATGCCTATGCTATTTTTACAATAGAAAGTTCATCGGCTTTCTCGTAACAGACGGGATTGTTCTCATGAAGCTCTCGGAAAAAGACCAGACGAGTCTCAAGGAAAAGTTTGGTGGTAAACCGTTCGAGATGGCGGGACAAACGGGCAGGCTCTGGGTGACGCCGCTGAAGGGACCCAGAGACGTAAGATCCGTTATGCCCTTTGTCAGGAAGAGATACGAAGATGTCTCCTCGAACCCTGCAAAGACCTAGTCGGTGCGGGGCTATGTTTCGTGAAGGGCGAGGCGGCGAGAAAATCGACCACCCCAGGGGATCGAGAAAAGAATGCTTATTTTGGAAAGAATAGGTGTCGGGAGAAAGGATATGGATCGAAGTGGGTTGTTCCATGGAGCGATACGATTGTTCTCGAACAGATGGAGAATATTCCTGCTTTGGTCTTCTTGTCGTCCTGCCCTTAAACTCAATGAGATCAGGTTCGGGCTGAAGCATCGGCCGATATATTTTTCATGACTGTCATATCTCTAGATAGACCTGTCTACCCCCGCGTAGCAACTCTTTTATTTCGTGGTAGGGTTTGCTCAGCACAGGGAAATTTAGGATTTGTTAGCTGCTCTTCTAATCGGGATGATGATCCTCACATCTCCTATGAGCGCTGCGTCATCCTCGCAGGTAATTCAATTCAATGGGTTGATCTCTCCGGCAGCCTGGGGTGCGCCCTTCCAATTACCTGGGTCCCCGCCTCCCGGACCTGGCCCGCTCCCGCCGCCACCACTTCTAGTAGTTTTGCTTCCATCAGACGGACACATGATGACCGCGCGGGGCTCGGTTCAACAAGGAATCTTTGTCATGTTGCTAGTCCTCATGACAGACCCAGTCACAGGCATGCCTATTCTGAATTTTG
>VBBV01000070.1:0-3925 GCA_005883695.1 Candidatus Bathyarchaeota archaeon
TGACGGAGGCTGACGCTGGGAGAACGACGTTCATCGGAGCGCCTAGGGCGAGGGATACGAACAGGAGCGGTAAGAACACCATAGCCTTGCTTCCAATCCTTTGATGGGGATGGGTGAATGGAAGCGCTGGGCTGCACTTGAATATTTCGGAAAACCCCGGTTTTCTCCACGAATCTGGCACGCCAGCGATATCCAAGTATAGACTTCTATTGCGGACGACAAACCCCGCAGGCATGAGCGCCAAGAGTTAGGCACAACATTATTATGACGGATTGGTGAGGCTAAGATTATATAACAGAAAGAATGTTACTGATATGGTAACAAATGTCGTACTACGATCTCTGGGCTATCCTCGGCAGTTGGAGGAGAGAATTCTCATCCACTGAATTCGCAGGGACATTCGCCAGCCCGGACCCCCGTAAAGTTCTACATGACATGGTCGGGAAGGGGCTTCTTGAGCGTCTGGAGCGAGGGAAGTACCGAGTCCGATCAGCCGGCGAATATGCCAGAGCAGAGAACGACGTTAGCTCGGGATATGAGCTTCTATCAACAGCGACGATGACGTACGCTCTCACGGGCGTGGACGGAGTCTTTGTCTGGACCCGCGGAGGCTACAACGCCGGACGCTTCTTCGGCTTCTATCCCATCCACCTGAAAGTATTCGCGAGGGACCTTCCTCGGTGGCGCAGCTTCTTCTACAAGGCAGGAAAGAACGCTTTCATTGCCGAACGAAAACCGGAGAGAACCCTGTTCGGAGTCTTCTATCTCCTATACCCATCGACTAGGATCAAAGCCGAAACGGTCAACATGCTCAGGGTGGAGCCTTTGACCGAGACCTTGCGGTTCTGCCGGAACAACATATACACGTTTGAACCCGCGTTAGAAATGCTGACCCAACAGTATCGGAATTCTACAAAAGCCGCGGCGTGACTGCAACAGTGAGCCACACTGGATACCTGACTGCCCGCGAGACAGAGATCATCAGAATCCTCAGGGTACTGAGCGAGGCAACAGACGGCTTCGTTGTGATCGGCGGATACGCAGTTAATGCCCACGGTCAGCACCGCTTCTCGATCGACTGCGACCTCGCCACCATTAGCAACAACATTCCTGTCATAGATGCAACAGTCCTCGGCGAGGGGTACGCGTTGTGGAAGGGTCGATTCCGGCCCCCGATAGGCGTGACAATGAGGGAATACCGCAAATCGGTAGCTGGACTCCCAGTATCGGTGGAACTCTTCGTGAACACCGTTGCCAGCCGACAAACAAGTGGAACGTGGACCTACAGGTTCATACGCGAGAATTCCGTAGAGGCGATCGTAGTGGGAGCAACGGACTCCACACCCTCAAGGGTGGCACAGAGGAATCTGCTCGTCGCTATGAAACTACACTCGGGGAGGACTCAGGACATTGCAGATTCTGTAATACTCTCAGAAAGGGTCGACTGGAAAGAAGTCGCGCGGTGCGCAGCCTGCGGATCAAAAGAAAAACTAATGGAACAGGTAGACTCTGCGATCGGAGAGATCTCTTCATCAAAATTCGTATCAAACATGAAATCCTTGTTCGCCATGCGAAGCGACCCGACGCTCCTAATCAAAGAGGCGATTCTAGGCCTTGAATCGCTTAGAGCTCATATCTCCGAGCAGAAATTCAGAGATTCCCTGTAGGACCAATTGATTCACGGAGCATCGGGACATTACTACTTTCCGAGTCCGCTCATTATTTCCCGGTATAGCTCATCTCTTTTCTTACCAGTGTAGCTACCGTAGCTCAGCTCTAAGATCCTATAACCTCTCTTTCGCAATAGTGCTCGTAGTTCTTCGTCGTCGGAGGGAGGATAGTCGCTGTGAGGCCCGATGGCAATGTCAGAGCTGGGCGGGCTGACTGATCCCTTCAACCCATCTGAACTCTGCGAGCTGCCTCGCTTCCTTGAAATGCCTATCAAAAGAGATTATCTTCTGGATCCCATTCCTCTTCATCAAGACCAAAGAAGTCCAGTCTGTGAGTGTTGGAATGAGATGACGGTGTTCACGAAGGAGAGCTTTCGCGGTAGTGAAATCATGCTCGTCGACCTTGAGAAGTCTCAACTTCTCGCTTCCTTGGACCGTATCATCAGTCTTCTTGATTAACGAAAGGCGGAAAGAGAGAGGCAGCTTCCGGGTCTTGCTCTAGGCTATGGAGAAACACTCGTCGACCGCATAGTCGGAGGTGTAGAGCCACGCGAACTTCTGAAATGCTGACTCTAAGAGGACCTTTCCTCTCTTGTGATCAGAGTCTTTCTCGTTTAGAGCGGCCACAAGGACGTTTGTGTCGACAAAAACCATTCAGGCGAATTCCTCGTCTAGACGGGAAGCGTGCGTGTCCACCTTCCAGTCAGGAGGTTTCTGAAGCGCTTTCCACAACGGGTCTTGTTTCCAGTCGACTTTCGTTTACGGTTTGGAGTTTTCCACCAGTTTCTCGAAACGCTTTACGACCTTTCTTGCCTCCGCGGGCTTGTTCACGTAGACCTCTCCCTCCCTCTTGCCCACAACCGGCTGGTGTGGCTTTGAATGGATGAAAGACTTCGAATCAATGATCAAAAAGTGATCCTTCATTACGGGTCCTTTGAACACCTCAATACCCTTTGCAAGTAGCCCATTGACCACCTGTTGGGGAGGATTAGTAGCATAGACTTTGACAGAGACACCCCTCTTCCTCGCCCGCTCCGCAGCCCACTTCAAATCGGGAAAGCTGTAGACCCCGATTTCGCCAGCAATCACTAGGACCTCCTTTTTCGCTGAGTCTATCAGCTTGGCGGCATAACGCCTAAAGTTCTCATCTGTAGTATCACGCTTTATCGTCCTAAATGTCAAAGGGGGCGCCGCCGTACCCCCAAAGTTTTCACCGCTTTAAAAGAGATGTCTATGCCATTACACTAGATTAGTAGATACGACCCCTTCTTGAAGGGCTCTAAACCACCCCGGCTCAAACCCCTTCGTACGCGGAAATGTTCGGCCCTTCGCTTGGCCAGATGATTCGGTCGTAAGATGGAGATCTCCTGCTCTATTCTCTTCCCAGTTGCTTGACTATTTCCTGGTATAGTTCGTCTCTTTTCTTATCCGAGTAGCAACTATGAACCTGATCACGCGTGTCCAAACCGGGACTCACAAGTTGGCCTCGCCTCTCGACTTCTCCCACATGATGGTGGACCGTAGCTGATGTCAGCCCAACTGGAACTTTGAACGAACCCTGTGAACCTCCCCATCAAACTCGATAATTGTCAGGTTATCGATCCTGATGTCTAGCTCTATCTCATTCCGTGAAAGACTGCCGATTGCTTTGCTGAGTGTTCGCCTGCCGATTTCTCGAGCCAGTGTTATGTGGGCAGCCCAGGCCTCAGGCTTGTAGTACGGGTTCAATCCAGAGCCTGTGGAAGAGGCGCTTTTCCACAATGAAAGCTGAAACCGCGACAGCTCTATCGTCCGGACAACGGGGAGGTAGAGAATGGGAGTAAGCCCGGTGAATATTCCCAGCCCACCAGCGTGGACTCGGAACCTGCGAGTTCGCTTGGCAATACGGCGGAGCTGATTCTCGAGCTTGGCAAAGTTGTATTTGGTTGCGCTTTGATAAGAAAGGTGAAGCTTCGGCATCCGGGAGTAGACGTGCCTCCCAAGGATCTTCTCCAACTCTCCAGATAAGGATCTTACACTATGATCGTTCTTGTCGAAAAGCGAGACGACCGCGTGCATCTTGAGCTAACCATTCCTCCACAGCTCCTCACGTTTGCACATTCATTATATTCTAGGATAGCGTCGAGCCGTAAGGCCGGCGCAGTCCGGAAATGACAGTCAAGGATGAGATTCACAGCCCGAGAAGCGGTGAGTCTTACCAGTCAGTCTAAAGATGTTCAAGATTTGAGTTGGTCAAAAGCCGTTTTCTTCGAAAC
>VBBV01000070.1:3967-4876 GCA_005883695.1 Candidatus Bathyarchaeota archaeon
AATCAGGGGAAAGCTATCCGCAACTACAAGCTCTTGGCAGAGACACATCTTGAGCACGTTAGCGGAATCTCCGAAGAAGGAATAATGAACAAGAAAATCACTGTCAAGACGACCGAATCCCCAACCGGAAAGTTCTGGTTCTATATGGCGTCAGACACCGCGCTTTTTCAACAGATTGTTAACCACCAGAGACAGATTCGATTACAACGTCTGCAGTACCAAGCGTCGCAACGCAACACCTACACGGTGATTCAAAAAGTCGAGAAAGCGCCTCTCCGCAAGTGTCTTTGGTGCAAGCATTTGATCCCTGAGGGGGCGGTGAAGTGTGCAAACTGCGGAGGTCCAGCCTCAAATGGCATTTCTGGATAGCCCTTCCTCGTGCTGACCAGGTAGAAGATTGCCCGAAAGATCCCGATACGCTTATTCATGCTAAGGTTTTCGCTTAATTCGCTTGAGACTAGTTAAGCCGGCTTCGAACTTTGCGTCTGGAAAAATCCAGGCAGCCGATCGAAAGCTGAGATTCTGGGGTCTCAGAGGAGGGTTTCTCCTCGCCCTAGCAGCGCCGTTAGGGTTGGGTATTGGGCTGCTAGACTCGGGAACCGGATTTGCTGTTGGAGCTGTGCTTGCCGGTTCCGGTTTTGTGTTGATCCTGATCGGCGTAGGCTATTGGCTGGATGCTGGGAATACGAGGAAGGGATTGGAGGGGGAGCAGAGTGTTGCGTCGGAGCTGTCTTATCTCAGCGACGAGTTTCTTCTATTGAACGATGTGATGTTGCCCGGTGCGAGGGGGAACATCGACCATGTTCTTGTTAGGCCGACTGGCGTCTTTGTCTTTGAGACCAAGAATTACTCGGGCAAGTATGTCTGTTATGGGGATAGATGGTTCCTACAAGGAAGACGCCAGAAATA
>VBBV01000020.1 GCA_005883695.1 Candidatus Bathyarchaeota archaeon
CGGCGGCCTTCTAACAATGGCTGGGGTTTGGCTATTCGTTGCAAGTCCTCCAGAGCAGTTTCTGTTCGTGGCGTCGAATGTGGTAATCACGTCTTCCTTTGAGATAGGAGTTTGGCTAGCCTGGGCAGGAGCTACTATCTCTCTTCTTGGCAGTTCTTGGACACTTCCATTTGGATTGCTGACGACGGAGGTGAACCGGAAAAAATTAGGAATGATACTATTTCCTTTAGGAGTGGTAACCGCTGTCTTCGGAACTCTAACTCCACTGCCAGTGTCGATAGTCCTGATCCTCACCGGATTGATAGCCTTCGGAGTCTCTTTCATTCTGCTCCTTCCCCGTCAGCGCCGAACTCTAGCCCAAATTCTCAAGAGCTTTGGAAGGGGCGATAAGCATGACCAAGGCGAACTAGAAGAAATTGGCCAGTAACATGAGGAGGTGTCAGTGGGCGACCATGGGCAGCAATCCGCTCATGGTTGAGTACCACGATAAGGAATGGGGTGTCCCGGTGCACGATGACAGGACCCTGTTCGAATTTCTCGTATTAGAGGGCGCGCAAGCGGGGCTCAGCTGGCAGACAGTTCTGAACAAACGCGAAAACTACCGCAAAGCATTCCATACTTTTGAGCTTGCGAAAGTTGCCCGGTACAACAACAAGAAGGACGTCCAGCGTCTTCTCCGCGATCCAGGAATCATACGCAACCGTCTCAAGATCCGAGCCACGATCAACAACGCAAAACAAATTCTGGGAATACGGAAGGAATTCGATTCTTTTGACAAGTACATTTGGGGATTCGTGGGCGGCAAACCAATCAAGCACAGATTCGAGTCGCTGAGCGAGATCCCCGCGACGACTAGGGAATCCGACGCTATGAGCAAAGACCTACGCAAGAGAGGCCTACGGTTCGTCGGCCCTACAATCTGCTACGCTTTCATGCAAGCTGTTGGAATGGTGAACGACCACACTACAAATTGCTTCAGGTATGACACGGTCTAGCCCGAGGCTCTGATCGAACTTATGCCCCTGCTAGTGCGATGGAAGGGTCCGGAAACGGTGGGAATCACTTAACTAAAAGGTTAAATAATCTGCGGGCACGTCCATCTGCTAGATGGTTAGTCAAGCTAAGGTCGTCCTCGACCTGGACCAGGTCTTTGGGGCATTGGCCCACCCTATACGACGGGCCATCCTTGAGGAGCTGTCGGCCGGTGACGCCACAGTTAGCGAACTGGCAGGACCCCATAAGGTAAGCCTGCCGGCGATATCGAAGCACCTGCGGGTCCTGGAAGATGCGGGACTATTGCGGGTTGAGCCGGAAGGCCGGGTACGCCGCTGTCAGATCGTCGCAGCACCGCTAAGTGTGGCGTTTGGCTGGCTGACGCAATACCGGATCCTGTGGGAGGACCGCCTCGCCCGACTGGCCAAACATCTAGAGGAAAAAGAATGACAAGTAGAACAGAAGAAATGAGTCAAACCAGAAATAGAAACGAGCTAACAATCGTACGAGTGTTCGATGCCCCCCGCGAAGCAGTATGGAAGGCGTGGACAGACCCTGAACGAGCCAAGCGATGGTGGGGACCAGAAGGCTTCACAGCACCCTTCATCAAGATTGACCTCCGCGTAGGCGGCAAGTACCTCTTCTGCATGCGATCGCCAGACGGCAAGGACTATTGGAGCACGGGTGTCTATCGGGAGATCGTTCCCTTGCAGCGGATTGTCTCCACAGACAGTTTTGCGGACGAGAAGGGAAATGTGGTTCCGGCCTCTCACTACGGGATGCCCTCGGACCTCCCAATGGAAATGCTCGTAACGGTGACGTTTGAAGAGCTTGGTGGAAAGACCCGGATGACGTTGAGACATGTAGGACTGCCGGCGGGCGAGCAGAGCGAGATGGCTGAACAGGGCTGGAACACATCGTTCGATAAACTGGCCAAAGCCCTCAAGTAACACAAAGACAGAGCACCCCTGACACGACCACCGTTGCGTCAGGGGACAATCCAGTGAAGCAAGGCCCTCGATCAGAACCCATGCTCTTCCTAGGAATAGAGTCGACTGCTCATACCTTTGGGGCGAGTCTGATCGATGATCAAGATTCGATACTTACTAATGTGAATTCGACGTATCGGCCTCCGACCGGGATAGGAATCCATCCCCGAAAAGCGGCAGAGCATCATATCGAAGTGTCAAGTGGTGTAATAGAGAAGGCCCTCCAAGGTGTCGGACATCGAGTGACTCCAGACGCCGTCTGTTATTCTGCAGGTCCGGGTCTTGGACCATGCCTCAGAATAGGAGCAACGATCTCCCGAGCACTGGCTCTTTACTTGGACAAGCCTCTCGTCCCCGTCCACCATGGTGTTGCACATTTAGACCTGGCTATGGCTGCTGGACGTTCACATGATCCCTTGGCCGTCTTGGTTTCAGGAGGGCATACTGCGATAGCTGTTCATCTGAACAAACGATGGCGGATCTACGGTGAGACCGAGGACATCACGCTAGGAAATCTCTTGGACATGTTTGCGAGAGAGGCGGGTCTCCCATCCCCGGGAGGACCTCCTATCGAGTCAAAGGCGAACGAAGGTGGGAATCTGCTTCCCCTTCCGTACACGGTAAAAGGAAATGACGTTGCATACTCAGGGCTGCTCACGGCCGCAAATCGACTACTAAAACAAGGTCATTCCATAGCCGACATCTGCTTTTCGATACAGGAGGTGTCGTTCTCAATGCTAGCTGAGGCTGTTGAGCGGAGTCTAGTCCAAACGAGAAAAAACGAGGTCCTGCTGGCTGGAGGCGTCGCCATGAACAGACGGCTTCGCGACATGATCAAATCCGTGGCGGAGGATCACGGAGCAACATTTCATCCCGTCCCTTTCGAATACACGGGAGACTGCGGCGCCCAGATCGCCTGCTCGGGTAGACTTGCTTTCGAATTCGGCACCACTGTTCCTGTCGCAGAAAGTTTTGTCAATCCGCGATGGCGTCTAGACGAGATTGATGTTCCATGGATTCCTCGACCCTAGACCTTCAACCACTGCATCGAGGCGCAGAGGCCGATCTCTTTCTCTCAGAGCTGCCCCCGTGGAAAGTGGTAGTCAAGAGAAGAGTTCGAAAAGCCTACCGCCACGAACAGCTAGACTCTAGTATCAGAAAAGAGAGGACCATCAAGGAATCGTCTGCAATCCGCGATGCCAAGATCGCGGGAGCGAGACTTCCCAGCATTCTCGGCCTCGACATCGAACGGTCTACCATCATCATGACTTTCATCGACGGATTACTCGCTAGAGACATTATCGATACGATGAGCGACGCTCGTCGGCTCTCTCTTCTCGAAGAGCTAGGTAGACAGGTTGGCTTTCTCCATTCAGCAGGAATAATGCACGGCGACCTAACCACATCAAACATCATCGTGCCAGCTGACGAAAAACCGTTCATGATAGACTTCGGAATGGCCAGAAAATCAACAGACCATGAAGACCATGGAAGTGATCTTCACCTACTCCAGAGGTCGCTGATTGCTACCCACGCCCTCGACCCAACAAGTTCGCTCAGAAGGATCGCGAAGGGCTACCGCGAGGTTGCGGGCGAGGAGATGGCCAAATCAAGTCTTCGGAAGGCCGCGGAAATTGCACGGAGAGGCAGATACTTTGCCATACGATAAGCGAACACTGTGGTTTGTAACGCAGAACGCTCACAAGTACCGGGAAGCCCGCAGAACTCTTGATCCATTTGGAATAAAGATCCGCATGCTCGCTTCTCCGAAAACCGAGATACAGAGCACGAACCTTGGTGAGGTAGCCAAGTTCGCCGCGGAAGAAGCTGCTGAAAAACACAACCGTAGGGTTCTAGTGGAAGACTCGGGGCTCTTCGTTAGAGTCCTGAACGGTAAGGACTCTTGCGCTTGATGAGTCGACAGACGCGACGAGAAGCATATTTTCAGGCTTCCTTGGCTCTCGCATCTCCCCGGGGTTCGTCTCAAGAGTTCTCGGCAAAAGTGCATGGGACCATATCGCACAACTCCGCCGGAACGCAGGGGTTTGGGTTTGACCCAATATTCATTCCAAGAGGCACTCGGAAAACGTTTGCCCAAGGCGGAATCCAATTCAAGGACAAGTATTCGCACCGAGCTATGGCATTCAGGAAGCTAGCTCTCTGGTACATCAGAACCAAGATCTAAACCTGGAATCATGTCTAGTGACAAGCGGAGCCCTAAAATAACGCGTTCAGCCGCCTTCCGTGAATATGTTCAGGATAGTGACAGTCGAAGACGTAGTACGCATTCCGCCCCAGAAATTCGGGCAGCCCATCGACGAGGTTGCTCGCGAACAGATCAAGCTCAAGTATGAGAACTATGTGGACGAAGAACTCGGCTACGTCATCCTAGTCACAGATGTCGATGTCGAGACGACCGGGAAAATCCTTCCGGGCGACGGCTCGACTCATCACAAAGCCCTCTTCAAACTGCTCACCTTCTTCCCAGAACTCCACGAGGTGGTGGAGGGAGAGATCGTCGAGGTTACTGATTTTGGAGCGTTCGTAAGAATAGGTCCTGAAGATGCTCTTCTCCATGTATCCCAGATCATGGACGATTTCATAACCTATGACGAGAAACACGGTGTACTCGCTGGACGGGAGAGTCACCGAAACCTAGGAAAGGGGAATATGGTACGGGGGAGAATAATCGCTGTTAGCTTTCCTCGAGGCGGCTCAGGAGGAAAGATCGGGATCACGTTGCGCCAACCTTTTCTGGGCAGGCTCGAATGGATTCAAGAGGACCTCAAGGGGAAACCTCCCAAGCTGGAGCATAAAGCAGCTTGACAGACAAAGCGTGCAAGAACTGTCATATGATCAGTGCTGGTCCCGTATGCCCTAACTGCAAGTCCACAAACCTGAGTGATGACTGGACCGGCTTCGTCGTTGTCCTCGAACCAGCAAACTCCGAAGTAGCCCATCTAATGCAGATCAAGGTTCCCGGAAAGTTTGCTATCAGAGTTCGGTAGAATCCGATAGAACCCGTTGTCGTATCCACAGAGCCTGTTGCGGAAAAGAGCCTAGCTCACTTAGGCCCGTAATCGGTGAAACTGCAAGCCCCGCAAACCCACCGCTGCGTAGGTTGCTTATGAGAGGCCATCACTGAGCCGCACCGTGGACACTTCCGATTCTTCAGCTTCGTCGTCGAGCCGGAAATCTCGTAGAGCTCACTTCTCATACGCAGCTTCTTCTGCTTCGGCTTTGCCGGTGCTGGTGCTGGCGACTTTGGCTGTGCCGGTGCCTGGGACATATCTTCGACGCATCAGACCCGCGCCATATTTAGTGTTGTTTCCTTCACTAGTCGAAACGTTCATAAAAGCCGGGCGTTGCCCAGCCTGCTGGCCGATGAGAGTGAGTCTAGATGGCACAAAAATCCGTTTACGTACGATTCCAAGTTCCAAAAGAGGCCGTTGACAAGGCCTATCAGCAAACTCCGAAAAGGTACAAACGAATCGACCAAAGCGATCGAGCGAGGAATCGCAAAACTAGTTATCATCGCAGAAGATGTTGAGCCCCCGCAAGTAGTTGCCCATCTACCCATCCTGTGCGAAGAGAGAAAGATCTCCTACCTCTACGTCCCCAGCAAGCTTGAGCTGGGCAAATCCGCCGGATTAGACGTCGGCTCCGCCGCAATCTCGGTCGTCGAGCCCGGCGATGGCGCGCAGTCTCTCAAAGATCTCTTGAAGATAGTCGAGAATATCAAGAAGACCGGTGCAGGGAAGTGAGCAAGGGAAAAGACAGGTCCGACGAACCACTCATCCCGGCCGAAGTCACACAAGTCATCGGACGAACCGGGGTTACAGGAGAAGTTATTCAGGTTCGAGTCAGAGTTTTGGAGGGTCGGGACAAGGGACGCATTATTACCAGAAACGTCAAGGGACCCATTCGGCTTAACGACGTTCTCATGCTTCGAGAGACTGAGAGAGAAGCGAAAAAGATTAGGTAGGGCGTAAGCGACGCCAAAGACGTTCAAGTGTTCTTTCTGCGGGAAGAGCTTTCCGAACTCCACTGGCATTATGCACGTGAAGAACGATGGGACGATACTCTATTTCTGCTCGCGGCGATGCCGAGTCAGCACCCTGTCCTTCAAAAGAGACTCGCGTAAGCTGAAGTGGACGGCTTACTACGGGAAGAGAGAGAAAGGACACTGAGTAGTCACCCTAACAACAAAACATTCGCATTCCTCAAACCTGAAGCCCTACAATCGAGGGTCGCAGGGGAGGTTCTTTCGAGACTTGAACGGAAAGGATTTGCCATCAAGCAATTACGTTTACACAACATATCCAGAAAGGAAGCCGAGACGCTATACAGCGTCCACAAGGGAAAACCATTCTTTCAAGAACTCGTGGACCACGTCACTTCCGGGCCTGTCTTGCTCATGATCCTTGAAGGCTCGAACGCTGTTGACGTTCTGCGTCGAATTATTGGCGCCACCAACCCGCAGACGGCCGAGCCTGGCACTATCAGAGGAGACCTATCGCTATCAATAACCGCCAACATCATTCATGCATCTGATAGCCTCGAAAACGCAAGGAAAGAATCATCAATATTCTTCAACGACGGAATCTAGAAAATAGCCTTCTCTCGAAAAAAAAATCATGGTTTAATACCGACATCGGGAAACCAGAGGGCAAGATGGAGCCTTCGCCAGATGCCCATTCGTTCACCCATCGCCGTCGTTCTTGGACACGTGGACCATGGGAAGACCACGCTTCTGGACAAGATTAGAGGCACCTCCGTCGCCGCCCGAGAACCTGGGCAGATCACTCAGTGGATTGGCGCCAGCCTCATCCCCGCTCAAACCATAACCAGGATTTGTGGACCCCTCCTCACCAGGTTTAATCTCAAGATCGAAGTTCCCGGAATACTCTTTATCGACACTCCAGGTCACGAAACGTTCAGCAACCTTCGCAAAAGGGGAGGATCAGCTGCCGACGTCGCCGTCCTCGTCATAGATCTCACCAAAGGGATCGAGCCTCAAACCGTAGAATCCTTGAATATCCTGAAAGCACGCAAAACCCCCTTCTTGGTATGTTGCAACAAGATCGACGCGATACCTGGATGGAAATCCTCACCTGACGGCTCGTTTCTTGCGAATACAGAACAGCAAAGACCCGAAGTCCTGACTGATCTTGACAACAGAATTTACACAATGATGGGAACCTTGTCCCGGTACAGCTTCCGCGCCGATCGGTTCGACAGGATCAAAGACTTCTCCAAGACCATAGCCCTTGTGCCCGCGAGCGCCAAGACAGGAGAGGGGTTACCAGAACTGATGGCGATGCTGGTCGGACTCACCCAGATCTTCATGAAGGGAGAACTCACAACTGGCGCGGGTCCGGCCGAAGGAACCGTTCTGGAAGTGAAGGAGGAGCCTGGACTCGGAGTTACTATTGACGCTATGATCTATGATGGGACGATCAAAGTAGATGACGAAATAGTACTTGCGGGACGGAACGGAATCGTACGGACAAGGGTCCGGGCTCTACTCTTGCCAAAGGCCCTTGACGAGATCCGTGACCCTAGAGACAAGTTCGCCCGCGTCGAGCATGTTGACGCTGCCGCGGGAATCAAAATTGCAGCCCAAGGTCTCGATGACGCGATCGCGGGGTCGCCCATCTACGGCGTAGATGACCAATCGAAGAGAGCGGAACTAGAGCGGAAAGTGCTCAGCGAAGTAGAATCGGTAAAGGTCAGCACTGATCGAACCGGGGTTATCGTAAAAGCTGATGCGCTAGGCTCACTAGAAGCGCTCACAACCTCCCTGTCAGTTTCCAAGGTGCCTGTCCGTCTCGCAGACGTCGGTGAAATATCTAGGCGAGACGTGGTTGAGGCTGAGGTCGTTCGAGCAAAAGATCCTTACCTGGCGGCGATTCTCGGTTTCAACGTTAAACTGTTGCCTGACGCTGAGCAAGAGATCAAAGAGACAGGAATACCGGTATTCAGAGGAGACATAATTTATCGTGTCTTGGAAGACTACTCGAGATGGGTCGAGGCTCAGAGAGCTGCTGGGGTTAAAGTCGTCTTCCGCAGAAACGATCCCGCCATAGTTGGGGTCGAAGTGCTGGAGGGAATTGTAAGACCAAAGTATCCAGTGATCAATGGCAGCGGGAAGCGTATCGGCGTACTCCTGAGAGTCCAAGACCAAGGAAAAGACGTCCCAGAAGTGGGCGCCGGGAAACAAGTGGCCGTTTCCATCGACAAGCCAGTTGTAGGTAGACACATTTTCGAAGGAGACATCCTATACGTCGATGTTCCTCCAAAACATGCAAAAACCCTTTCCTCAAAGTTCAGAGACTACCTCTCGCCTGGAGAGCTAGGATTACTTGAAGAGCTTGCCAGCATCTCAGCGAAAAATGCCTTGGGAGTGGTATCATGACTCGAACGACGTTTATTAACGGCCTTGGGAGAGGCTGCTTCTACTGGAGTCCACTAACGAAACATGGCTAAGTTCCAGCTCATAGTATCGGATCCTGTGAGCAAGACCTCGAAAGCCGCGACTGTTGAAGGGGCTAAGGCTCAGGCGCTTGTTGGAAAATCGATTGGGGATGAGGTCGATGGGAAGCTTCTCGGGATTGGAAACATGAAGCTCAAGATCACGGGTGGTACTGACAAGGATGGGATTCCAATGCGTTTCGATATTCAAGGAGGAGCCAAGAAGCGGGCGATGCTTTCGGGCGGAGTCGGCTTCAAACCGAATGACCGTGGGGAAAGGAGGAGGAAGCTTGTTCGCGGGCGTATGGTTGGCGAAGATACTCTCCAAGTCAACAGCGTAGTTATCGGGGACGCGGCTCCGAAGCCTGTGGAGGCTAAGAGTTGAGCGTCGAGATAATCAGCGAACACGTTAACCCGCTTCTAGGCCGAAAAGACGCGAAGCTGATCGTTCACCATGAAGGTTCGGGGACTCCCGACCGTTTGGCCATTCGAAAGATCGCCTCCGATCACTTCAAAACTCAACAGGACAAGGTGTACGTTCGAAGCGTCCAGACCAGGACAGGAGGATCATCGGCAACCTGCCAGGTCGAGATATACAGTGATTCGAAACTTGCGGACAAGAATGTTCCGGCTTACATAAAGAATAGAAATCTTCCAAAGGAACAAAGAGTCTCGAGAAAGAAGGGAGCAGAGGAGGAGAAGAAGCCTGCTCCTGCAGCGCCCAAGCCAGCGGCTCCGGAAAAGAAGGCTGAGCCCGTCAAACCCGTACCGGCCAAAGAGTCTAAACCTGCCCCTGCTAAGGAGTCAAAGCCGGCCCCTGCCGAAACAAAGCCATCGACAAAACCTGAGACGAAGCCGGCTGGAAAGCCTCCCGCAAAGCCGGACAGCAAGTCGAAGGCGTAGACAACTGCCTCCGCGGAAGACTCTTGGGCGAAAAATCGCTCATTATGAACCCTAATCTTGAATCCGAACAGGCACATCTAGAAAACGGGATTTCTCACGCTGCAAAACGGAATAATTCCCTACCGATCAAAGCCCAGACCGTGCCCTGATCGGCAAGACTCCGCCATTTTTACTGCCAGATTGGAAATGTTCTGGAAAAATAGGAGGTCTTAGCGACCGACCCTCGCGTCGCAAGAGTGGACAGTCTGGACTGGATGCTGAAACTAAACCAGCCTGAAAGATCCAACCAACAGTTTTTCGACTTATGCCCTTTTCGCGGCGCTGACGATGCTTACAACATCTTGCGCTTTGAGTACGTAGTTGTCGGAGAGACGCATACCGTTTCGAGCGTTGATACCATACAATATCTGTTCGCCTATTTCCGTGTGGATTTTCAGAGCCAGTTCCTTGAGAGTTGTCCCGTTCGGAACCAGATACGCGTCAGGCAGAACATTCCCTGCATGATCACTGAACTTTTCAGAATTCTCAACCGGATAAACCACGATCATATTAAGAAGATCTAGAAAGGCCGAGTTGACACACGCCTGAACGCCTGTGGATCCGACTGGTTTCAGGACTTTTTCTCGGATCATTTCAAGGGCGGCCTTCTGCTCACTGCTAACAGCTCCCGCGTCCGGAACCTGGAAATCCGGGTCTCCAGGTTTGTACTCTATCAGCCGCTTTTCTGCCCCCCTTCGCAGTGCCAGCTCCGCCTCCGCAGAAACCGGTATCGTCAGCTCGCCCGTCTGCTTCAGTCGGCCGACATTCCCGATCGATGTTGGAAGGTCAATCTTGTTGGCGGCGAGCAGCAAGGGTTTTGCTTCTCTCCGGATAATCTCAACAAGCTTCAAGAGGTCTTCCCTGGTCCATCCGCTCGGTTTTCCCTTGAGGCCTGCTTTTTTGATCCCGTTCTCAGCCTGGCCTTTGGTGACCCCGAGCCCGCTGAGACGATCAGAAACCAAAGACGCCGGATCCTCTCCGGCCATCTCCATCTTTCGCGCCGTCTTCTCCCAGTCTTTTCCAACTATCCGGAGCATCCACATCTTCAATTCATTCTCGAGAAAAACCACGTCCTCAACAGGATTGTGAGCACCAGCCTCCGTGAGCTTGCCCTCAGAGTCCGTTGTCCCAGAAGTATCAACCACAT
>VBBV01000021.1 GCA_005883695.1 Candidatus Bathyarchaeota archaeon
AGACATGCAAGCATGGACTGTTCTTGTCTGGCCGTGAGATTTAACGAATTTCCAATCTAGAAAGGCGGGTGGGTTTCTGGATTAGAGTTTATTCTATAAGAAGGGTAGATGAGCCATGAATAGTAGTCGCTTACCGTTGTCCGTATGCCAGTGTCGAGAACTCGGGGGACCAAGGACTCGGTCAAGTTCATGCAGGTCCTCGACCGAGCAGTTTACCTTAGGCTCAAACAACTCGCGCTTCAAAGAGGAGTCACGGTTCAAGAGCTAATCCGGGTCCTCCTTATCCCAGACTGGCTGCACAGCGCTGAAGAAAGACGTTTGAAAGCGGAGTTGGAAAGGCGTCACCGTAGATGCACTCAGAAGCGTTTTGTTCGGACTCCGCTGCAGAAGCCTATTGCGTCGATGAGAAGAAACTGATTTTCACGCTAAGAGACCTGGACTTACGGGGCTAACGCATAACCGTTCCCAATCATAATATACCATTCTTGCCTGGTGTTAACAAGGCTTCTTCTTGATCAAAGATCTTGACGTGGAGATGGAAAAGAGAAATGTGGATTCGATCCTAGTCTTCGGAGATTCAACTGTAGGAAACCCGGACCTTCGATACGTTACTGGAACTTCTCTTCCGCGAGGCGGAATATTCCTAAAACGAAGGTCACATGACCCGACGCTTATTGTCAGCAATATTGACGTGGGCAGTGCTCGCCAGGGGAAGGTCCGAAATATCAGGACGTACTCGGACTATGGATACGAACGCATAGCAAGCAAGTACGATCGTGATGAGGCTAGGATCCGGTTCTACCAAAAGATCATCAGGGATGAGGGACTTCGCGGCCCCACGATTCTGGCCGGACGAAATGATGTATCAAATACATTGCATATGATCGACGCTCTCCGTAGAAAGGGCGTGAGGATCACAGGGGAGAAGTCGCCTACGATCATCGAAGCTGCGCGCGAAACGAAGGATCGGTGGGAGATCGAACGACTGAAAGTTCTCGGAAAGAAGACAATAAGAGTCGTGGAAGAGACCGTCCGGTTTCTTAGAGGAGCGAGAGTCAATGGAAAGAGGGTATCATACAAGTCAAAGCCGTTGCGTGTCGGAGTGGTCAAGAAGGTCATAGGTAGGTCGCTTTCCGAGCAGAACTTGGTCGCGCCGGAGGATACGATATTTGCGCCGGGGAGAAGGTCGAGTGATCCTCACTATCGGGGTGAGGATGAGGATGTTGTCCGGGCTGGAGAGCCTATTGTCTTTGACATATTTCCCTCCGAGCCGGATGGATACTGGCACGATTGCACTAGGACCTACCTGTTCGGTTCCGCCCCGAAGAAGGTTAAGGAGATGTATGACGCTGTTCTCGAGGTCCAGACTTCAGCGCTGGACATGGTGAAGGAGCAGGTTCCCTGCAGAGAGATGATGGCGAACGCTTGTAAGATCTTTGAAAGGAAAGGGTACCCAACTGCCCGACAGCTGATCAAGGGGAGCAAGGAGGCACGGACTCGTGGGTTTATGCACGGGCTCGGTCACGGCGTTGGGTTGACTATTGGAGAGAGACCGTATCTTTCACTATACGGCAAGGATCACTTGAGAAAAGGATCTGTGGTGACGATTGAGCCAGGCCTGTACGAGCCCAGATGGGGCGGCGTCAGGATAGAAGACATTGTTGTGGTCGGTTCTCCCTCGGAAAATATCACGCCTTTGTCGAAAGATATCGAATTATAGGCGCAGCGTGTAGGTTGTACTCATGTACGGGGGCGGGATGCAGCCCAGACAGAGGATCCGGGTCACATCAGCTGGGGGAGTCGTCTATCGCTGGGACAAGAATGACCCGCTCTTTCTGCTGCTGGCCAGCAACAAGAGAGGAGTGTGGTGCTTGCCGAAGGGGTTGATCGAGGAAGGGGAGGACGAGGTTACAACCGCAATGCGCGAGGTACGTGAGGAGACAGGCGTAAGCCGGGTGAAGCTGCATGGCAAGCTTGGGGCGATCAAGTACCAGTTCGGGTTCCGTGCGAAAACCTACGATAAGACTGTTCACTTCTTCCTGTTCGAGACCGATCAGGCGGATGCGAAGGTGGGGACTGAGCACGATGCGATGGAGTGGATGCCCTACGAGAAGGCTCTCCATACGCTATCGTATCCGAACGAGAAGGAGATGCTCTCAAAGGCTTGGAACACGATACAATCCGAAAAGGGCGGTTCCTCGGAAGCCAAACAAGGCCAGAGTAAGCTGCCTACCGAGTAGAGTCAGTTAAGAATAACTGCTTCACGCCGCTTGTGAAGGACTTGCGGGCATCTGCGATGATCGATCCGATTTCTTCTGAGCTCAGAGTGTACAATACGTTAACGCGGAGACAGGACAAGTTCGATCCTATCCGGCCTAAGCGGGTGAACATGTTTGTATGTGGTCCTACGGTCTGGGATGTTTCCCACATTGGCCATGGAAAGACCTACGTCGCCTACGACATCATAGCACGGTATCTGCGCAGGAAGGGGTTCAGTGTCTTCTTCCTTCTCAATATTACCGATGTTGACGACAAGATCATCAACAAGGCTCACGATCTAGGAGAGCAACCGCTTGCACTAGCGGAACGTCTGGCGAAGTCGTTCCTCAAGGACATGAAAGATCTGCACGTGGAGAGCGTCAACCTATATGCGAATGCTTCGGATCATATTCCAGAGATCATCGATCAGGTCACAGGACTTCTCAAGAAGGGATTGGCGTACAGGGTTGATGGTGATGTCTACTTTGACATCTCCAAGTTTCCTGGCTACGGGAAACTTTCCCACCAGAAGCTAGAGGACTTGACGGTTCACAGGGTGGATCCTGATCCGCGCAAGAAGCATCCTGGAGACTTTGCATTGTGGAAGAGCCAAAAACCTGGCGAGATATTCTGGGATAGTCCTTGGGGAAGGGGACGGCCTGGCTGGCACATCGAGGACACTGCGATTACGCTGACGTACTTTGGGCCAAGGTATGATGTTCATGGCGGTGGTACAGAACTGATCTTTCCGCATCATGAGGCCGAGATCGCGCAAGCGGAGGGTTTGACGGGGAAGGAACCGTTGTCGCGTTATTGGCTTCACACCGGCTTGTTGAGCATCAAGGGGGAGGAGATGCACAAGTCACTCGGGAATTTCATCACGATTCAAGATATGATCCGGAAAGTTGGCACTCCAGGCTTGCGAGTATTCTATGCCGGAACGCATTACAGAAGTCCGCTAGAATTTACCGAAGAGGCGCTGCAGCAGGCGGTCAGCCTTGCCAGAAGGTTCAGACGGGCGTATGACCAATTGGTACTGACTCGTGCCAAGACGGTCGGTGCGAAGGCTGAGACGACCGGGGTTCCGAAACTGCTGGATGAGGCGCGGGACGAGTTCTTCAAGTCTATGGATGATGATTTCAACACTCCAGGAGCGCTCGCTGCCTACATCCGAATAGTCGGGTTGGCGGAGGAAGAAGCGAGAAATCCAAGGAACGAATCCGTTAAAGCAATAATTGGCGCCTTAGAAGATCTGGGCTCGGTTCTAGGGGTCTTGGAGACTGAGACTTTTGCGCAGGATCGGGTTTCGGAATTGGTGAGCTTTGTGTTGGAGCTGAGGAATGAGTTGAGGAGTAAGCGTGACTATGAGTCGGCTGATCG
>VBBV01000022.1 GCA_005883695.1 Candidatus Bathyarchaeota archaeon
TGATCGCTAGGGCGTGGGATTTTCCTTTCCTCCAGAAAGCTATACGCGGTATTGCACGTCCTGCCGCGACAACTATGCTTGCTAGAAAGATCGTTCGTAGGCATTCAACCGGTGAGAGCTTGTCCTCGGTTAGTTCTGTGACAGCATCCGGAGCCCTGAATGCTCGATTCCTGATGAAAGGAGGTATTGCCCGATAAGAGAATGGAATCTTTGTAACTAGAAGAAATTTTCTGCTCGGAACTTCTTCGAGTCCCCCGGTGACCAGCCTTTCGTATTCGGAAACCAGATCCACCGATGATAAGTGAACGCGTGTATCGTGGATCTTGGATAGTAATGGTGTCTCGCCATCGCTGATCACGGGCTCGAGGCCGGGTCCTGAGAACTCGCTCAGTCTGGTTCTTATTGCAACCGAGACATCGGGACTAACTGGAAGTCGAAGTAAGGTGTCCCTCGTATGTAGCGTAAGGTCGTATTCTTTCGCAATATCTCTGGAGTCTTCCGTTCCCGATGGGAAAATGATGACGCTTGCACTATTCCTTGCCTCGGTCCGCGGTATCATCCCAGAGGAAACGAGAACTTGTTTTTCTTCACTGGATTGAATCGCAAGGAATGGTATTTTCCAGAATTCAGCATATTCTCGCAGGACTCGAACGTCGCTGTCCTGTCTGCCTCTCAGGACTATGCCTTGAGCGATAGCGGGTTCCAAGGCTATTTTTTGACCCCGAGTTTCAGCATGAATACGGGTCCAACTATCTGCCACCAGTCTTTGAGGGGAGAAATGTGCGAGTATTTTCCCTTCCTGATTTCCGTATAGTCCTTGGAGACCGGTCTCTCCGCAAACTTGTAGCCTAGTGTGAGAGCCTTGTAGTGCAAATAATACTCCAGCTCGTAGTTGTCAAGCCAGGTCTGCCAGACATTGATCCTGGGGTCTTTTAGAATCGAGGATCTATAGGCTCTGAATCCGTTCGTAACTTCCGTGCAGTGGACGCCGGTCATCGAGGTCCATATGACCGGAAACAATCGGGTGAAGATGCTTCTGAGGAACGGATTCTTTTCCCGTCGTCCCCCGGGGAGGAACCGGGATCCTTGGACGTAGTCAAGCCCCTCATTCAGTATAGGGGCGGTCAGCCTCGGAATTTCCCTCGGCTCATCTTTCCCATTCCCAGCCATGACCACAATCAGGTCAAACTCGTTGTCGAGGGCGTAACTGTATCCTTGCCTGATAGCGTAGCCGATTCCCTTCCTCTCAGGATTATGGATCAAGTGTACTGGAACATCGATACTCCGGCGCGCTTCTTCTATCCGCTTCAGCGTCCTGGGAGAAGGGCTGTCAGCAACTACACAAATCTCGTCAACAAGGCCGGGCTCGAATCTCTCTAAAACCATTCCTACTGACAAGGCTTCGCTGTAGATTGGAATTATCGCAAGAGTTTTCGAAAGCGAGTCCCTTACCCGTGCAGTTCTCTCTGGCCGACGACTCGGGCTGGATTACCAACTGCGACCGCATTGCTAGGGATATCTCTTGTGACCACGGAGCCGGATCCGATGAGGGCGTTTTCGCCAATGGTTACTCCGGGATTTATCGTGCACCCCGCTCCTATAGATGCGAACTTTTTGACCCGGGTCTTCAACAGAGACCAGTCACCGCTGCTCCTGGGATATTTGTCGTTAGTGAAGGTGACGTTGGGCCCGATGAAAACCCCGTCCTCAATCGTTACTCCGGTCGGGATGAAAACAAACGGTCTGACCTTACAATTATCGCCTATAGTGACGCCTTCTTCAATGTAAACATAGGCGTCTATTTTCGTGTTCTTACCGATCGTGCAGCCGTAGAGGTTTACCTGGTCGTAGACTCGGGAGCCTTTTCCGATCTTAGATTTCTTGATGACGGAATATTTCGAGCTGCTCCTCACTTTGCGCGGATCTCCTCGGCAGTAGGCATCTGAACCTGCATCGTACGCTCCTGATGGATAGATTCACGCGCAGATTCCAGGACGCTGACTACCCGGGCCCCAAGGACCCCGTCTGACTGGTTGGAGAAGGGTTTGGAGTCTTGCTTGCTGGTGATGCAATTCATGAAGTGTTCGATCTCTTCCCTCAACGTATTGCTAGGGGTGATAGATATCTGCTGGGTACCCTCCGCCGTCCGGAGAACGCCTTTCTGTTCAGAGCAGTCCAGGTACGCTTCCGCCTTACTTCCGACGACAGTTACCTCCCTCTTTTTCTCCCTGCTTAGCCAGCTGACCTCAATTTGTGTTGTTAGATCTCCCGTATGCTCCGCTGTTATGAAAGCCAACTCCTCGTTCTCTTTAGTCCTGTACCCTTTACCCCTGCAGGTAACCTTGTTGGGCCACATGTCTAGGAGGTAATTGCAGATGTCGAACGGATGAGGCGCGAGATCCGTGATGACCTCCCGGAAGCCTTGGGGAGGCAGGAACCCTGTCCATACGAATCGGAGGTAGTAGAGGTCGCCGAGGACGCCGCTGCCGAGGGCTCTTCTAAGCTCTCTGACGCCGTTGTTGAACCTGTGAATGTGGCCCGTGCAGAGGACGAGATTATTGTCCTTTGCGAGCTGAACGAGCTGGTACGCGTCTTTCGGTTTTAGAGTGAGGGGCTTCTCGACCAAGACGTTCTTTCCGTGTTTGAGGAAGTCGGAGGCGATTTCGAAATGGGTCGCGTTCGGGGAGCAGATGTGTACCCCGGACAGTTTCGGGTCTGTGAGAAGCTCGTGATAGTCCAGTTTGCAGTCTAGGGGGCCAAACTCTGTCTGGCAGTGGGAGAGCATGGAAGGGGAGTTGTCAACAACCGCGTGAACCTGGACGCGGCCGGTAGTTCTGCCGACGTCTAGAGTCTCGCGGATAACCTTCTTTCCCCAATAACCCGCGCCGATGACCGCGATTCTGAGAGGTTCCACGTGCAAGTCCTCTTAGTTGTTTCAGGAGTCTTGGTGAACAGCCTCTCGAACTGTTCGAGAGACCTGCTGGACCTCTTGTTCCGTTAGCATCGGATGCATGGGTAGGCTTAGAACCTCTTTCGCAAGCTTCTCTGAAGCTGGGAGGGAGCCTTCTGAGAAACCGTACTGGTGCCTGTAGTGGGCCTGGAGATGGATTGGAATGGGGTAGTGGATGGCGGACTCTATTCCATTCTCCTCAAGTCGTTTGGCAATTCGGTCGCGACGCTTGCTTCTGATAACGAACAAGTGATACACGGGAACTTCCTTCATAGGCGAGAGTTCGAAGGCGTAGAAGGAAAAACATCCCGCTAGGCCAAGCGAGCCCACTTTCTTCCCGTTATACTCTGCACCGTGGGCCTGGCAACAATCTTCAACAATACTGATACCCCGCTCTTCAGCCATTGCTAGGAACTCATCCATTCGTGCTGGCTGGCCGTAGAGATGCACCGGCTCAACGGCTCGGGTTTTCGAGGTGATTTTCTTGAACGCCTTTTTTGGATCCAAGTTGAATCCAAGATTCTCAACGTCCGCAAATCTTGGTTGCGCGCCCGCGTGAATGATTGCGTTAGACGTTGCGAAAAACGAAAAGGGAGTTGTCAAGATCTCATCGTCACCGTGGATTCCCACCGACTGGAAGGCAATTTGTAGCGCAGCAGTCCCTGAAGCGGTCGAAACCGCGTAACGCGTGCCGCAGTAGCGTGCAAACTCTTCCTCGAACTTGTAGACACTCTCTCCCATGACGAGCCTTTCGTTTCGTAGCGCGTAGATACCGGCTTCAATCATCTCTTCATCGACAATGGGTTTCATCAACCCGATATTGAACCCGTGTCGGGTCCGCAGGATCGTCTGAGCCTGATCTGCAGGGTTAGTTCTCGAGGTGGCTTCTCCGCTCGTCTCTAATTCCGCCTTGCGGAGGGATTCGGACTCCCGAGTTTTAACCCTTCCTAAAGGGAACGACCGTTTTCAACAGTTGTAATGACAAATAAATCTTGAGATATCTTGCGCCCTCATAATAGTTAGGGACCCAAGATTGAATAAATACCTCGACCGTAAGAGAACCACCCGAAGAAATGAGGCGGCTTCGTCCTGCAGAGGTCCACTTACCACCAGCTATCCGAAAGAGTTCATCTAGCCACATGGAAACTATCATCATGATTCTGGAGATCAACCTCTAGTTGCGAGTCGCGATAAATGGTTTTGGCCGGATCGGAAGGTGCTTCTACCGGGCGCTCTTGGAGAATCAAAACTCTGACACGGAAGTCGCTGTGATAAACTCAACTTCTCCGTCACGAACACTCGCGCATCTCTTGAAGTACGACTCAACCTACGGAACGCTGCCACTTGATGTCAAGTGGGACTCGGAAGGAATCTCGTGCGCGGGGAAAAAAGTATTGTGTCTCAACGAAATTATACAATCAAAGATCGACTGGGAAAAATTCGAAGTCGACGTAGTACTTGAAAGCACCGGACAACAACTCCAACGTAAGGAACTTGAGACGTACATCTCTAACGGGGCGCACACAGTGCTGGTCACCGCTCCCTCGGAAGAAGCGGACATCACACTAATACCTGGCTGTAACTTGGAAACGTATGACCCGAATCACCACAAGATCATTTCCATGGGCTCATGCACCACAAACTGTCTAGCGACTACTCTAAAGGTCATGGACGATAATTTCAGGGTCGAACTAGGATTTGCCACGACGATCCACTCCTATACCAACGATCAAAGATTGCTCGACGGTTCTCATGAGGATCTTCGAAGGGCCCGAGCAGCGGGCCAATCCCTCATACCGACTCGAACGGGCGCCAGCAAGACGATAGGCAAGGTCCTCCCTCGACTTAAGGGGAAAATTACCTGCTCGGCAATAAGAGCGCCCACCTCAACGGTCTCGCTTCTAGACCTCGTCGTCGAATGCGGTAGCGCATTGAGTAGGAACGAGGTCAACGACGCGTACGAGCATGCGGCGGCTGAAAACTTGAAGGAAATTCTCGCAGTGTCTCACGAGCCATTAGTGTCCGTTGATTACAAAAAGGATCCTCATTCCGCGGTTGTAGATGGGCTCTCAACTGAAACTATCGGTGGGATGGTTCGCATCTTAGCCTGGTATGACAACGAATGGGCATACTCAATGCGCTTGATCGACACGCTACAACAGATCGACCGCTCCTACATCACCCCGCAAATTCCCTCTAGAAACAACTGACAAACCATTCAGCATCGTTTGTCTCCCTAGTTTTTCCGATCTGCACTAAACTCCGAGGCCAATCCGGTTATCGAAGCCCCCATAATAAGTCAAGATCTTCCTTTCCTTTGTTTCGCAAAAAAGTACGCGACTCTTAAATCGCCAACGACCACTCGACGTCTAGGGTCGAACGTCACTCCGTCCCGAGGTTGTACTACACGCAAGCTAGCTCCAAATTACACCGACAGGCGGGGGAGATTCGTCATTGAGCCGATGGGAGTGCCTGACTGGGCATATCTTTGAGGGCAACTTCTTCTCGCCACCTACCGCACGAACTGGAAGCCCTTCGAGGAGCCTCACAGGCTTTGCCTGTCCAGCTTGCGGTGAAGTCATGCTCCTATCAAGAGAGGAAGGGGCTATGATGCTGCTGAAGCGTATTCGAGAGTTTATTGGCGAAGTTTCTAAGGATCCTCAATACGGAACCGATGGTTCCTTGATTCTTACAGAAGTAGATCGGCTTGAAATTACCATCAAGAAGATTGCAGAAGAAGCAGCTAGGCCATAGGGTTGTTCTTTGCGTCCCGGTCCGCGATCTCAAACATTGATTTAGAGAGTCAGACTCAAACGAACAGTGCGTTGACAAGCTTCCGTCCATCTCAATCCGACCTCGTTCGCCTAAAGACTCCCCTGGGAAAACTCCTCACTGGGACACCCGCTGAAACCATGCCCAAGTTGAGGACGCTGATTCAACAGAACAAACCCCCTAAAGTCACTACAGTTGGCGACGTAGTCTCACGACAGACACTATCAACGGGAATACAGGTCGACCTGCGAATACTAGACCAGATGACTCTTAGACAGAGGATCAGCGCAGTCGAGATAAAGGCGGAGCAGACTTACAGAGTCAGAAATCCAGCGGGGGTCATAACAAGAGAGGCGTGGGATGCCATTAAAGAGGCCCTGCAACACACGGAAGCAGTAATCTACGTGGACGGCGAAGAAGACCTCTTGGCCATTCCCGCTATTCTTGAGTCTCCAGACAAAGCCTTCATCGTCTACGGACAGCCGTCACAGGGAGTTGTAGTGGTAACAGCATCACCCGAGGTGAAGCATGAGGTCAGAGAAATGATGAACCGAATGACCGAAGAGTAAGAACACTTCTAGCAAAGCTCGCGATTCAGGCCCGAGAGAAACTCGC
>VBBV01000023.1 GCA_005883695.1 Candidatus Bathyarchaeota archaeon
GCATACCTCTTCCTTCTCCTGATTGGCGTATGCTGGTGCTTCGCGATCGGCTGTAACCTAGCAGCTGACCCTGCAGACAGACACATAGCACGTGTAGTTCTAGCCCAGAAGGTGAGCTCTAGAGTCGTTTCTTCGAAGATATGGCTGGAAAATCCACCAGGAAAATTCCGAGAAGTCTAGAATCGATCTCGAAATACTATTTTTATACAGTGATAATCGCTTTGATGGATGATTGCGTTGGAGAGAGTTCCCACAGGGATCAAGGGCCTCGACGAGCTTCTCGGGGGAGGCTTCCCTGAGGGAAAATGCATTCTAGTAGTCGGAAGCCCGGGTTCAGGAAAGACAACCTTCGCCATCCAGTATCTCTACAGCGGGGCCCTTCAAGGTGAAACAGGACTCTATGTTACCCTCGACGAGTATCCTGACGCGATCAAACAGAACTTTCAATCCTATAATTGGGATCTAGACAGCGTAGAAAAGAAAGGCAGGCTCCTCTTTCTAGACGCCAGCGGTCTCAGAAGGACCAGGCTCAAGAACAATGGACCCCATGCGCTATTTTCCTCCGACTCCTCGGAAGGAGCCAGCTTCACCGAAGTCTTGAAGACGCTTACGAAACTGGTTGAAGGGGAGAATGTCGAGCGGATCGCTCTCGACCCTATCACATCGGTTATGCTGAGATATGGGGAAGAATTGAAGAAAAGGAGAGCAACGGTAGAGTTCTTCGATGCACTATCGGACACCGGTTGCACCTCTCTGGTGACAAGCGAGCTGAAGACATCGCTCTTGGACCGAAGATTCCAACTTGAAGAGTTCCTATCACACGGAGTAGTCGTTCTTCACACTCTCATGCATCAAGGAAACTTTGTCCGAGCAGTACAGGTGGAAAAAATGCGTGGAATCTCTCATGACACGCAGATTCGTCCGTATCAGTTTGGGGCTTCGGGAATAGAAGTTTTTCCGCGCGACAAGGTATTCTAGGTCTTGGGTTTCTTAGAATAGAAGATTATTCCCTTCCCGTCTTCTATTGCGAAAACATTCCAGCCTTCCTGATGTCTCCTAGCTCTTAGTTTGGCAATCTTTAGGCGTCGACGACGAACTCCGCGTTCCTCGAAAGCTTCCATCTGGACAACGCAATCCGACATATCCTCTAGTTGTTTCTGTATCATTGGATCGACACTGGGACCCAGTGTGAAAACCGCTTTTCCTCCCATCCCTTTCATTTTCGCACCAAATGACTGAACAAACGAGACAATGCTCTCTGGTTTCGTCTTGGACGCAAGAGGAACAAGGGAGTCGAAATAGAGACTTGCACCTTTGGACCTTTGTGTTGGTAGAGATGATGAAATCTTCATCCCTAGCGTTGTCAGATCTCCAATCGATGGGACTGAGAATTTCTCAGTCGACTCCTGTCCCGCCTCGGCTGAGTATCCATCCACAAACGTTAGGAGTCCGCTTTGCTCGTACCCCCTTATGTCGAGCCCCATCGACTTCATCGCTGACCTTACGTTAGAGGGAAAGTCGCTGGTCGAGACAAAGACACATGGCTTCCCTCGCTTGAGGTCCTCGAACATGAGTTGTTCAGAGAGTATCGTTTTCCCTGACCCAGTGTTGCCCTCGATAGAAACAGTGCCGCCATCTAGTTCGCCCGCGGTCAGAGTGTTGAAGTGATCAAACGGCGCAAGATACCGTTTTGTTTTCCTATTCCTGTAGTAAGCAACTCCACCGATGGCGACGACTCCTCCCGCTGCAAAATATGGAAGTAGGTCGAATGGCGGTGGAAGCGAGAAGGGTCCTGATTTTATTATGTTGAAACTAGTTGGACCTCGGAAACTGAACGTGTGCCCGTTCTGGACATCGAAAATATCGATGTAAACTTGGTACAGTCCGACTGTCGCGTTCGAAGGATAAAACCATGGTTGCGTGACGTACACGTAGGGCTGCGGCGTCGACGGCGTAGGGGGAGACTGGGCGAACATGGTGAGATTCGTTCCTCCTCTTACGGGCCTAAAATTCGGGTCCACGATTGTCAAGTTAATTCTCCGAATATCCAAGTAACTAAAGGCTGAGAAGACTCGAGCTTGGAAAATTACTACGTTGTTCCCCGCAGAGACATTCAGGCTGAAGCTAGTCGAAGGATTCTCTTGGCGATCAAGCACTGTTACGGGAGTGGTTGGGTCAAGCGTCGCATAACCCGACAAAGGCAAGATAACTGAGGAAGGAGTTTGGCTCGAACCGAACAGCAAAGCTACGTTCGTCTTCTGCGGGATGGATGTAATGTTCAGGCCGACCGCGATTTCACCGTAGGGAGCGAGAGGTTGCTGTATGCTCAGACTAAGGTCGACTTGATTCAGTCCAGGAACCATAGTATATGGTGGCTGCGAGGTGACGTTTTGGGAGGACCCGCTCTCAAACTTCTCGCTGAATGTTTGGGTAATCCCAACCGTAAAAGAACTCGTCTTGTTAGAAAAGAAGTACAACGAGAACTTTGAGGTGCCAGAAATGGTTGCTGGATACAGGAGAAGCGGAGAGAGGAATTGAACCGGGGTTCCCGTGAAATTGAAGAAACTCGGATTTCCAATGGATGGCGAGGTCGTGCTCAACGCTTTTGGACTGGAAAAATAGAACGCGCGACTCACAGGGAGAGTTGTCCCAGCTCCGAAACCATTAGGGGGTCCTATCTCAGCGAGTAACAAAATGAGGAAGATGAAAAAGCCGAGGTATCGGGCCCCAGATGGCATTCTCTCGGATTAGCTTACCCATTCAAGCTTAAATGCTCTTGGCCTGAGAGAAAATCTTGAGGAAATGGTGGAAAGAAAGAGACCCTAAGGGAAGGGATGGCTACCCTTTTCCGATTCGGAAGACTGAGGTTCCGCAATTGGGGCAGACGCCCTTGACCGCAGCCTTTCCGTTCTTGAGCGTGACGTTCTGTGGGTTCTTTATCTCGATGTTCGCTTTGCATTTGACGCAATATGCTTGTGGCATTTCTATTCAGCTGAGCGCCCACTGGAGCGTGGTAGTATTTGAAACTCACGTAGAACGCGGAGATACCCACGAGGGATGAGAGGGAAAAGAAGCAAGAATACGAGTTCTTTCCTCTAAAAGAGCCTGAAAGGGTGCTTCTTGGGGTATTCTACCTGCTTCTGGAACCAGAATATCTATTACAGTCCGAAACTTCCTCAATGATTCCCCTCGAACGCGAGTGAAATATACGGTTTGAACGCCCTAGTATCTCTTCGTGAGCGTTTCATAAGAGTCTTTCAGAAGTTTCTTTGTTGAATAGTTGAGAAGCCTCTGACTCCAAGTACGTTCGAAGGCCTCTCTCATGCTCAGGTTCTTCAATCGGCCTAGGTCAACCTGTTTGCTTGCCTCCATGAGGCCGATGGCGGTGGTCGAGAAGGTTTCGAAGCTGGGAGGATTTCCCACCTCGCCACGGGCAAGCGCTTGCTTTCTGAGCTCGTTGTAAAACCTGAGCGTGGCTCTCACAGACTTGGCTATGGCCAAGTCAACCTTCCCTTCAAACTGAAATTGCGTTTTCAGGTCCGCCTCGAATGAAGCGTGAAGATATCACCCTAGTCAGACTCTCCCGTAATGGTCACAGGCCCTGTCCTCAACGGTTGCACCCCTGCAATCCTCGCAGGTGCCGGTGGGGCGAGTTTCAAGTCTTCCAGAAC
>VBBV01000024.1 GCA_005883695.1 Candidatus Bathyarchaeota archaeon
TACAAGTGGTATCTGTCTCCATAATATGTGTCCGTGTAGGCTCGGTACCAATTCACTTATCTTTTTGAGTAAGAAATGTCCAAACGGCTTTAGTAACAATTGCTAATACGCTGAGAATTCCCGGAGACATGAAAAACAAAATGGCACTCGTATGGGGCGCAGTATGCACCGACTGCCAAATACTCGCAGTAGAGAACTGCCCCCACTGCAGCAGAGACCTGTGCGAGAAGCACAGCACACAGCACGAATGCGACCGGCTCAAAGCCCGAAACTACGAAGTAGCCGGCTAACCATAAACCGAGTACACGTTGAACAAGAACCAAGCCTCTCTAGCTTGGAGAATAGCTTGCGCCCTTGACCTAATGGGTCGCGGTCGCGACTGACGACGGACTTGACGAGCTGTATTTTTTCCTAAAATCCCTCAGCCCCATATCTTCCCCGAACACGACAACTTGATCTTCTGATCGTCGTTGGTAGAACGGAAGCTTGACGATCTCGGCTCGGAGCCTATGGTCTCGAATTCCCACGCTAAATGTCTCTCCGATCGGGGATTGCGAAGGAGGAACATAGCCCATACCAATCCCAACGCTCAGAGTCGGAGAAAATGTTCCGCTCGACACTTTGCCAACCGCTTCAACATCCGCAAAAATGTCTTGGCTTTGACGCGGGATCCCTTTCTCCTTCATCTTGAAACCAACTCTCACTCGGCCGGGCCCTTTTTCCTTCAAGCGCATGATCGCATCCTTGCCCACAAAATCCAGCTTTTTCTCCAGACGAACAACCCAGTTAAGCCTAGCTTCAACCGGAGAAGTGTTCTCGTCAATATCATTCCCATAGAGACACATACCGGCCTCAAGTCTCAGAACGTCTCTAGCACCCAACCCGACAGGACAGATCCCTAACTCTCTACCACCCGACAACATCTTCTCCCAGACCTTCACCGCACTTGATGGCTCTTTCACGCTGGTATTCCAGACGTAGATCTCGAAACCATCCTCACCAGTATACCCGCTACGTGTGAGGAGACATGGAATGCCAGCAACCTTCACATCCCTGGTCCCGTACCTTTCGACCTCTTCCAGCTTGACACCAGACACGTTCCAGAGGACCGTACTGGCCCGAGGACCCTGAACCGCGAACATGGCAACACCATCGGAAACATCGGAAATAGTCACATCGCTTCGCGTCTTGTTCTTCAGAAGCCAGGTCCAGTTCTTGTCACGGTTAGCAGCGTTGTAAACGACAAGATATCGCATGCTACCGATTCTGAAGATAGTGAGATCGTCCATAATTCCACCCCTAGGATTGCAGAGGAGGGAATACTGCCCTCTTCCGACGGCGAGCTTAGACACGTCGTTCGTCGTGAGCTGGTTGAGGAATGACTCGGCGCCTTTTCCTTCCGCTAGAACCCGTCCCATGTGGGAGACATCGAATATTCCACAGTTGTTTCTGACGCTGTGGCATTCCGGGATTATGCCTTCGAACCAGACCGGAAGGTCGAAGCCTGCATAATCGACGATGTTACCATGTTTCTTGTGGTACTCGTAGACATGGGTTCTTCTCGCCAAAGGTCAACGACTCGTAATCCGATTGAGTGGTGGTAGAAAAGAGAATGCGAAGGAACTACGGACCAGGGACAGGCGTCTCGGGAATGATCTTCAGGTTCTCAGTGTCAAACCCTAGCTTCTTGCCGCACTTTGGGCAGTAGCCTCCGTTGCGCTGAATGATCTCGCCAGGAGTCTCTAGTTCAAGCCCTGTGTAGAGGAGTTCGCCGCACTTGGAGCATAAGATTCTCTGCGGACACAAACCGGTGCGGAAGCCTCGTGAGGTCTCATGACCAAGCGCGCTATAAAAACGGTTTCAGAGTCATGCTTACACCTGGGAAAGCAGGGCTTATAATCGGGCATGGCCACTCATCAGCTTGACAACGTGGACCAGCGATGGGTTTCAGAACAGGACTCTTCAAACTGAAGAGATCCCTCAACAACCTTGCATTCAGAATGAGCTTCGTGAAGCTCGCTCCTGGATCGAGTAGGCCATTGTTGCCTGTGGCTTCGTTTTTGATCCTCGCTTTCACGGTTTTTGTTCTCGCGGGTGGACTGTTCGTTCTAGTAGGCGCTGGTACTTCAGTCAGCCTCTTGAACGTACAGCAAGGCCTCGGCTTCGTCTATCCACACGACATTAACAACCAGACTCCTGCCGAAGGAGTGTTCGTGGGCCTACTCTACGGGCTAGGAGTCGTAGGATTGTACATGATGTTCATGAGCACAAGGAACGCCTACCGGCCCAACAGGGCATACGGGTTTCTAGGGTTCGGCATGCTTCTCAGCTTCGTCTTCATGGCCACCGCATATTTCGTACTATACCAGAAACTCATGTAGTGTCACTGCGAGCACACGACTGTTTTTCCGGGTCCGCGAGACGAGCCTATTGAAAACCCTTGTAGGCCGCGTTACCCGTTTGATCGATGAGAGCTAGGTTGAGCCTTAGAACGTTCACGTATGGCGTGCCGAAGATCCAGAACGTGCCCTCCTGATTCTGGTCAACAATCTGTTGAAGCCTGTCAGCTGAAATGCCTGTGGCAGAAGCTATCCTTGGAATCTGAGAATACGCGTCTTGGACAGTAATGTCCGGGTCAACCCCCGACGCAGAATCGTTTCGGGCATGGAAAAAGATCGGCAGGCTGAAATTCTGAGCGATAAGACTCGAGCCTACCGTCTTGCCGTGAAACTGGACTAGGCTCCCATTCGCCTGGGATGGGAAGATCAACTGGGCAAAGCCTGTTATGACAAGAGGAAACACTAGCCCGCATAGTACTAGCGAGATTACTGCCAGTCTTATCGCAGGACCATAGTTTTGACGGAGTTCTCGCTTTATGTTCAACATGGTTTTTCTCTCCTAGATCAATGATATTGCCAAGTCTATCAGCTTGATTCCAACGAAGGGAACGATTACTCCGCCAATCCCATAGATCATCGTGTTCTTCAGGAAAAGAGTCATTGTCCCTGAAGGCTTGAAGGTGACTCCCCTCATTGCCAGGGGAATCAGGAGGGGAATGATGATGGCGTTGAAGATAAGGGCCGAGAGCACGGCCGTGTTCAGGCCAAGCCCGAGCACGTTCAACGCCTTCAGCTCGGGAACAGTTGACGCGAACAACACGGGCATAATTGCGAAATTTTTCGCGACATCGTTCGCGATGCTGAACGTTGTCACCGCACCGCGAGTCATAAGCAACTGTTTGCCGAGCATCACTACTTCTATGATCTTGGCCGGGTTAGACTCTAGGTCAACCATGTTCGCGGCCTCTTTCGCGGCCTGGGTTCCAGAATTCATCGCTAATCCCACGTCGGCCATCGCCAGCGCGGGGGCGTCATTGGTCCCGTCTCCTATCATCGCAACAATTCTCGTCTCGGCCTGTTCCCGCTTGACGATGTCGTACTTGTCCTCGGGTTTCGCCTCCGGCTGGACCTCGTCAATTCCCACCTCGGCAGCTATGCTCTTTGCGGTGAGCGGTTGATCGCCGGTGATCATGACTGGTCTAATGCCCATCACTTTAACCGCCATTATCTTCTCCTTGATATCGGGTTTGAGAACATCTCTCAATCTCACTATCCCGATTGCTTCCCGGTCGTAGTCAGCCGGAACAGACTTGACAATTTTCTTGATGGCATCAGGGGCGCCCTTGATGATCTCTGTCTCGTCGGATCCGATCGGCACGCCGCCCTCCACGTGAGGTTCGAATTTTGCATGAATCCAGTTCCTCCAGCGAGTTTGACACCGCTAGTTCGGGTGCTCGCGCTAAACTCGTAGACCTCTGAGGCGTCTAGGGAGTTCATTTCCTTGGGCACGAAACCGTCCTCGTACGCCAGCCTGATCAAACTCCTGCCTTCTGGTGTGTCGTCGTGCCACGAGGCCAGGAAGGCGGCCTCGCCTACATCTCTCTCAGCGAACCCTGGAAAGGGTAGGAACTCTACGGCTTGCCTATTGCCCACTGTTATGGTTCCGGTCTTGTCGAGAAGAATGACGTCAGTATCACCTGCGGTCTCGACGGCTCGACCAGATTTTGCAACTATTTTTTCCTTGTAAAGTCTCGAGATGCCTGACAATCCTATCGAGGGAAGCAGTGCTCCTATCGTCGTGGGGAGGAGGCAGACATAGAGTGCTATCAGGACTGAAAGGTCCGCCGCGAGGCTCAGAACCAGAGATATGCCTAGCAGAGCTCCGATGAGGATCGTGAAGATCGCCGTGAGCCCTATCAGCACAATGGTTACGGCTTGTTCGTTCGGAGTCTTCGGCCTCTTCGACGACTCCACCATTCTAATCATCTGATTGATGAAAGTCTCGTCAGGGTTGACTGTAACCTTCGCCGTAAGTGTGTCGCTGAGAACCTGCGAGCCGCCTATCACATCGTCTCCAGGTGCTTTTCGAACCGCGGTTGACTCTCCTGTTAGGAGCGATTCGTCAACCATGGCTATTCCCTCCAGGACCTGTGCGTCAATCGGAATGGTGTCGTTTTTCTCCAGAAGAATTAGGTCGCCTTTGCGAAGTTCTCTGGAAGGAGTTGGAACGATTTGTCTAGAACCTGCTTCAACGATGATCTTCTTGCTTGATACCTCCATCTCCAGCCTTCGAAGGCTGTTTGCAGTGTTCTTCGCCTGGCTCTCTGCGAGAGAGTCGGATAAAGTGCTGAACCAGACGGTGATTAGGAGAATCAGGGCAACTTCGACGTAGAATAGTTGGAGGGAAGGGCTTGCAAGTCTTGGAAAACCATCCGGGTCGAGCGCCATTGCTGCTGCGATGAAGAATGTGATCTCCACGATCAGCATCACCGGGTTGGCGATTAGCCTGAACGGGTTTAGGCGGACCAACGAGTCGATGAGCACCTTCCAAGAAACCAGGGTCGGTCGCCGGACAGACATCATTTTGCTGATTCTTGTTGACATGGTTCTTGTCCTAGAATCCGTTTACGCGTCCTTGGAAGAATCCTAGAATCGGGCCTAGTGCGAGGAACGGGAAGAACGTGAGGAGGACAAGGACAAGTATGCTTCCTACAAGTATCAGTGAGAAGAGGGGACTGTCCGTCCTCACGCCGGCTTCTGTTGTGAGCCTCTTTCTATTGATCATAGATCCGCCCAGCGCGAGCAATAGCCCGATCGGTGTGAAGCGTCCCAGAAACATGACGATGGCTGTTGAGATGTTGAAGAATGGCGTGTTGGCTGTTGCCCCGAGAAAGTCGCTCCCGTTGTTCGCAGCGGCGGATGTAAATTCGTAGAAGATCTTGGTGAACCCGATAGAATTCGTCCCGACCCCGATAGCGCTGGCAGCCCCGGTCGAGTAGGCGAGGACCGTTGGAATGAGGACGATTATCGGGTGGACGAGAAATGCGATCATTACCAGCTTGACATCTCGGGCGGTTATTTTCAATCCCAAGTACTCAGGGGTCCGCCCTGACATTAGGCCGACGATGAAGACTGTGAGGACGATGAACATGACCATGTACATCACTCCCACTCCCTTCCCGCCGGGAGTTGCCTGGATCAACATTCCGTTGAAGGCGGAGAGGATGACAAGCGGGTTTAGCCCTGATAGAGATACGTTGAGCGAGCCGGTTGTTACTGCAGTCGTGACGACAGTCCAGAACACTGAGAAGAAGCCTCCGAACCGGACCTCCATCCCTGGACCCACTACCGGAAAGTTAGGTGTGAAGGCGATCAAGAGATCAAGGGCAAAGAGGGCGTAAGCACCCCAGAGAATAGGACGAGTCTCTCGCTTCTTGCCAATCAGTTGGCCGAATACGAAACATAGCGATGTGGGAATGAGAAGCATGAGGAGGATCTGGAAGATGTCAGACGCCGGGTTAGGGTTCTGGAATGGATAAGCCGAGTTTGCTCCAAAGTATCCTCCTCCGTTTGTGCCAAGTTGCATGATACTAACGAGAGAGGCAACCGGTCCAACCAGGATAGTCTGGGTAGCACCCTCAACCGTATGGGTAATGCTTTGATATCCTGTCAGGGTTTGAGGAACTCCAAGGCCAACGAATACCAGGGAAGCAGCGAAGCATAGAGGGAGCAGTATTCTTGTCAGAGATCTCGTGAAGTCAGCGTAGAAGTTACCCAAGTCTTTCGAGTGGGTGATGAAGCCTCGAATCATGGCGACCGCAACG
>VBBV01000034.1 GCA_005883695.1 Candidatus Bathyarchaeota archaeon
ACGACGCCATAGCCTTGAAATTGAGAGTTGACATGTTTCGGACCACTGGCCTCCTGTTCCTCATCGGAGCGGCCACGCTAATCGCCCTCGTGGGTTTTGTGATACTCTTTATCGCTGCAATCCTCCAGATCGTAGCCTTCTTCTCGATCCCAGAACAAGTCCCGTTGCAGATGCCTCCCCAGCAAGTCTGGGGACCGCCAATGCCGCCAGCACCGATGCCACCCTCCCAGGCTCCGACGCAATAGACCTGTCTCCGATACTATCTTTGTTACAAAGTGAACATCTGGCCCGCCTTTGGGCCTATGAGGCAGAGCCTATCGCAAGACACAGGCCTCTCCTTGGGCGCCGACGCGTTCCAAGTAATATCGAGCTTGAAGACATGCCAGTTCTACTACCAAATCTTCGACCATGGAGAATCCCGGATTCTCAGTCCCAGATGGCTGATAAGCTATCATCGCGGACCGCTGGAACCTTTAGAAATAAAGAGGTTGAAACAGGGAGCGGCTCCCGAAAAGATGACCATTAGAGCAGCCCCATTAGTCGTGCCCGAAGAGATTTTCCTGCGGGACACGGATAGAAAACGGGCAAAGAAGGGCATACTAGGTGGAGCAGAAGAGAAGGTCGTCTTCGCCAAGACGATTTTTCTACCCTATCTAGACTTCACCTATCGTTTTCCAGCGGAAAAAGGACTGCTGTCAAAGCAGACGGTGATCAGTGAAGGCCGTTCAACCATGCTGGCTTTGAGAGAGGCGAACTTCGGGTTCGACCCCAGACTGGTTGAGCTGGTTCCGATCCTTGCTGAGGTGGACGAGGACTCCAAATCGGTCATTAGCGGCGTTGACTCCACGGTCTTGGTCAGTGAGCGGTTAGCAGAACTCAAGGATCTCTTGAGAGATTATGAGGCACAGTCAGAGGAGAGGTTGAAACAGTATGAGGCTCTCCCGAAGGATAGTCCTACGAGAGAAAATCTGAAGGAGAATATTGAGTTCCTGAGAAAGACGAAATTGTTGCGATGGAAGATGTTTGCCGACGGTCTGCAGCTTCCATCGAGGTTCGATCTGGACAAGCTAGAGCTTCTGGACGGGACATTATTCTACATGCCCTTCTTCATAGCAAAACTCTCTCGCGGCGGAGAGAGACGATACATTGTGTGGAACCGCGAAGGTAAAGAAGACGACACGATTGCTGATGAGCTTACAAAGAACCACAAGTTCCGAGACCTCATCGAAACACACGCTCTCTCCTAAACCCTCACAGTGATATAGAGGAAGATGCTCTCACCGTCTATAGCTGATAGGATTGGCTTATTGCTGGAGGTGCGGCGCGCAGCTTTACGAGAACTCTTCCTACTGCCATAGCTGCGGGGCCTCAGCCAAACCCTCTCCCACTTCCGTTACTGGAGCCCAGACCGGATTCGAACGCCTGAAAGACGACAAAGAATTTCAGGACCAATGGGTGAAACGTATTGTGGCATACGTAATCGACGTAGTTGCGGTATCAGTTGTGGTCTATTTTCTCTTGCTTGTCGTAGCCCTCCCAGTTGTTCCAACAGTCTTCTTTGGTCAGACATTCCCCTTTGTTTGGTTCTGGGGGTTCTGGTTGGGCGGAATCGCATCCTTGATGGTTCTAGCCTACTTTGTTATAGCGGAAGCGGTGTTCGAGCGGACCCTCGGGAAGGAGCTGTTGGGCTTGAAAGTGACAAGGCTAGACGGTAAACGTGTAGACCTCTGGTCCTCGTTCGTCAGGAACGTCTCTAAGGTCTCTTTCGTCTTACTGGTCATTGACCTGGCTGCGGGTCTCGGGACCCATGGGGATGGCCGGCAAAAATACAGTGACCGCTACATCGGAACCACGGTCGAAACCACGAACACGAGTAGAATCATCCCCGACCGGATATAGACCGCCACTCCCTAGCAAACTGGCGTCTCTGGTCGATGCTAAACAGTGATAACCGAAGACTAAACTTAGACGAGTTCCCACGCCAAGCCTACGATGATGCTGAATGAGATCGAGTCTTTCCTGTTGACGTCCAATGTTGCTTGAAATTATCCAACTCCAGAAAGACAGGCTTCTCTGCCTTCGCCTCATCTTCAGGTTGTGAAGGAGAGGCTGGCGTTGAAAATCTATGCTTTCCCTTTCGAGCTGGCTGTTTCTCCGGTTTCTCAGGTTCCTTGTGATTGGTCTGTTTCTTCGTCTTCTTTTCTGACGGCGGTGTCGTCTTCTCCGGCTTTTCTGAAGTCTGCTTCTTCGCTTTTTCTGTCGCGTTCTTCTTGGCTTCTGGAGCGGTCAGATCTGGCCCTGACAGTTTGGCTCCGCAGTTCGGACAGTCCTTTACCTCGTCCTTAGTGTCGAAGGCTCTGTTGCAGCCGAAGCAGACTATGAGGCCGAAGGTTGCTTTGGCACTGTCAGTGAGCTGTCCAAGCTCGCTGTTGTCGGCGAGGTTCTGGTCTAGCGGGATCTCGGCTATCATGTGCTCTACCAAAAGGCCTGCGTCGAGAATCTTCTTTGCAAGCTCGTCTTGCCCAGCGTTTTCGGCGTCGAGCCATTTCTCAAGCGTTATGTCTTCAACATCGGTGAAGAGTCTTACTCTCGCAAACGTGCCACTTGTCAACGTATCTCAACAAAAACAAGTTATGCCGGGATTCCGTGATTTAAGAAATCAGTAACCAGACCCACCGCTATGGCTGCACAAGACTGGCGAAAGCGTTTCATTCAAAATCAGCGAAGGGTGGAAACACGAAAACGAGCTTATTATCCCTAGAAGCGTTCAATCGCGTTAGCGATTCCAGTTTTGAGAGGCAAGTTACGTAAAGGCAGCGAAGCCGGATCTCGAGAGGATTGGATGAACAGCGAAACTCTCCATGACACTCTGGAGAACTCGATTCTTGGCAACCCTATAGATGAGAACACACTGATGATATGACAAGGTCTCCCGTCCTGACACTTGATGACCTTAAGACGTGAACGAGCCTATCCAGATTAGCCCAGATTGAACCCTATTCTTCGATCCGGAACATGCCTAAAATCTCGCCTAGAAATCGTTCGGGAGCCGCCGACGATTCCCCTCTCTTCACCCCTTCAAACAAGCCCAGATTCTACCCTGACCAACCGGTCTCGCCCGAAATCGCTGCCATACAGGAAATTTTCTCTAGAAAAGGAGGGGGGGTATTGCACAGGGCATCTCACGACGAAGTCCGGCTCCTCCGGATTGTGACGAGCCTCTAAAGTTTGGCAGGGGTTCTATAGGAACTCAAGCCAATCCCCCTAAGCCGATTACCGATCTTCGCAATCACTCCAGGAGCATCAGTGCCAATCTTGCACAGAAGGGATTGGACAAAGAGGGAGAGGCTTTCCACCTTCACGATATCGCTCTGCAGTCCCGCGGCTCTCACAGCAGTCTCTACTTGTGTCTTATCAGCTCCAACCACTATGACCCTGTCAAAGGGATATTTTCTCCACGAAACAAGACGATCTCTCGCCTCATCGTTCAGTTCCACCGAGATCTTCTCACCCTCAAGCTCCGTCACAATCATCTTCAAGGGCACATAATCGACCAAAGCATTTTCATCCAGAATCTCTCTGGACGACCTAGCCTCTCCATCAGCCAGTTGCGCCCTCATCCTGTGAAGCGGATAAAGAGCATCCTTAGGTGAAGGTTCCCGGATTCCAATGTCGATATAGACCCCATAACCAATTCGACCAGCACCCGTCACGAAGCCGTTAACGACGTCCCACTTTTCTAGCCTCGAACGGGAGACTGGCGGCTCTCCATATTCTTGTTTGAGGAGGTTGAGAAATGCGTCCGCATCTTCACCTTTAGCCCTGATCTGAAGCCAATATCCTTCGAGGCTGAACTCGGACTCTACATTGAGCCCTTTAGCCTGCTTCACCAGAGTGTTTCGCAGGAAATGTGAGCCTTGCTTGAGAGCTTGTGGCGGAATTTTCTCAGCGAGGGTGGCGACCTGCCACTCCTCTACCACTTGTTAATGCCCCAGAAAATCAGGTCGCATCAGGGTGCGAATGCCGCGGGCCTTTCTTGGAGTTCCGACTCTATCTTCTTCGATAAATCCTCCAACACCTGGACAGTTCTGCTGTTGTCTTCACTGATCAACTGGCCGTTGCAGCTACTGCACCGAAAAGCGGACTCCATGGCTTCTTCGAAAGTCACCCTAACGGTGAGACAACCTTTGCACATGAAAAAGCTGTGGCCCTTCTCAAACTCGAGACGGGTCCGCATCTTCTCCAACGCCTTCTTCTTCCGGCTCCGGACGAACGCGTCTAACTGGTCTGGTTGAAGTTTCCAGTGGTAGATGAACCAGCCCGTCTTCTCATCCCGACTCCGGACAACCGTGACTAGAGCATGGTTGTAGAGCTTGTAGAGCACTCTGCGGGCAGCGTTCAGCTTGACGTTTGCGTTGACCGCGATAATATCATCGGTAGTCGTTCCAGCATCGGATAGTGCCTGGACCACGCTGAGAGCTTCCTGTCCCCCGAAGAAGCTTGCCAGTCGTGCAAGATCATCATGATTAGACCCCATACTCCCAAGTATCCCTCGTTGACACCCTATATGGTGCGGTTCTACGATTTAATGTATTAGGCTCTAGAGACCCGTTCGTAGCTATGGGAAGGCTTGTTGTGCTCCGCATCGGGCACAGGTTCTTCAGGGATTCAAGAGTTACCACTCACGTTTGTCTTACCGCTCGAGCGCTCGGGGCTGACGGGGTTATCATCGCGGATAAGGAGGATAAGACGGTTGAAGCTACTCTCAGAGAAGTTGGAAAGCGGTTCGGCGGACACTTCTCTATCGAATCTGGGAAGCCATGGAGGAAGAGTATTAGAGAGTGGAGGCAGAACGGTGGAAAGGTCGTCCACCTAACAGCCTATGGCTTGCCATTGCCCGAAGTGATTCAGGAGATCCGGGAGCCTTCAGGAGATCTTCTTGTCGTAGTGGGGTCCGAGAAGATGCCCGGAGAGATGTTCAAATTGGCGTCTTGGAATGTCAGCATAACATCTCAGCCTATGAGCGAGATCGGGGCTCTCGCGGTCTTTCTCGACTGGTACTTTGAACATCGTGCCCTTGACATGAGCTTTCCAAATGCACAGATCCGAATCGTGCCATCTCATGATCGAAAAAGCGTGGAGCAAGTTGTGCCAGAAGAAGGCTGAACCGCTGTGGAAGAGAGAGAAGATGCGAGGCTCTTCAAAATGCAGTTATGACTGCTGAGAAACATCGTGCGCGTTATGTCGAAACGTTTACTCTCATCGCGGCTTGAAAGCCCATTGTTTTTCAACATCCACAAGTCATAGAAATCAAACAAGCCCCGATTGAAATGAAGCTTGCAGTACTAAGCGACTTTGACGGCACAGTTACCCTCAATGACACGTTCCAAAATGTTCTGGAGAAATTCGGTCAGGGCGACTGGAGAGCTGTTGACGATCAATACGTCAAGGGAGAAATCACACTTGAGGAATGCCTCCGAAGACAGGGTGGGATGGTAAGAGCGTCAAAAACCCAGCTCTTGGACGAGCTGGATCAAGTCACCAAGTTCAGGCCAGGCTTCGACAACCTAGCCGAATATTGCAAGACAAACCACTACCCTCTCGTCTTGGTCAGTGCAGGTCTGGATTTCGTCATCAAACACTTTCTAATGCGCGAGAATTTGATGGACAAGGTGGAATTGTTCGCGGCAGTAGCGAAATGCACGCGGATGGGTATCAAATTCGACTTTCTCAAACTAAAGGACAACCGGTCCATGAACTTCAAAGATGACACAGTCAGGTACTATAAGACGAGGGCTGATACAGTCGCCTTTATCGGGGATGGACGATGGGATCTGCAGGCCCTGAGAAGCGCAGACTTGAGGTTCGCGATAAAGAACTCGACGCTCGCTGAGCTCTGCAAAGAGCAGGAGATCCAAGCTACAATAGTTGCCGATTTCACCGAAGTGGTCACCTCTCTTCAGAAAGAAATGTCCGAACGAGATTCACGGCAGGGAAAGTGAATAGTAAACGTCTCCTTTCGGTCCTTTCTATTGCGTGTTCAGATGGGATCTATCGAAGTTCAACTACCCCGGTCCTAATCAAACTGCAGGGATACGAGTCAGGTTTGCATCAGAGGGCGAAATAGGATCTGCAGCTGAAGTATGGTACGAGGGTCTCATAGAGGAGGAAGGTTCTCCATGGGAGAATTACCTAAAGAAATGGACACCGAGTGGTGCCGCGAGATGGTTTCTGGACTCTAAGAAACGACTGGGTGCGAAGATGTTGGTCGCAGAGAAGGAGGAGAAGATTGTTGGGATCAACGGGATAATCTCGGAGAGAAACTCAGGCAAAGGACGGTTTTTCACCGGAATAGTGGTCTCGCTCAACTATCGAAGGCAAGGAATCGGGTCTCTACTGCTTCACCGGACGCTCTCGGAGCTGAAGAAGGAAGGCCTTCGATGCGCGGAAGTGGAAACCATTCAAGGAATACCCGCAGCGAAGTATCTCTATCCGAAATATGGTGGAGAGAGCATCCAGGTTGCTGCGTAGGAGAATCCTGATCCTACTTGCTACGACTCAGATTGTATTTCTTGCTTTGTCTTGTTGGCCTTGTCTGTTAAGATGTCTATCGCGTCTTCCAACCTCTTGCATTTCTCCTTCTCTGAGAAAAGTGCTGCCAGTAGCTCGTTGATCTTGCCGAGCGCGTAATCCATGCTGCGGTTGATCTGTCCCAGCGGGACATAGTCCAGGCGGCGTGGCATAGTGGCGAATAATTGTCGTTGGGCCGCGTTGATCTCGCTCATCTTGGCGGAATCGGTGGCGCCGAGCCAAGTCACTTCTCGCGCAGTCTTCAAACTCTCATACAACTGGTTCTGCAAGTCGATGTACGCGTTCCAGTAGACAAGCCAGGAATCGTTGAACTCGTCAAACGTCTGTTCTATCCGCTTACTCTTCTCCGCGTCCGAACTAGCTGTCAATGCTAACTGTTGAAAGAGACCGCGCCCGGTAAATGTGTTGCGGGGTCAGGTAGCGACTGTTTATCAGTAGCGATGCTTAACCCAGCCTCTGGTAATCTTAGTGGAACATGTCTGCGATAGATGCGGCGGTCAGTTCGAATCCAGCGAACTCAACACTCAGGACAAGCAGATCCTTGACTCGTCCGGCAAATGGATGAGAGAGCGAACCTATAGATGCTATGATTGCGAGAAAGAAGCCCTACTAGGACAGGGTGCACCCTAGAAAATACTGGAGCAGATTCGGGCTTGTTATCGAGCCTATTTCTTCTTTGGAGCCGCGGACTCGACCTTACCATGGACCCTTACAGTGCCGACTCGCAGAGATGAAGTTGCGAGTTCCATGGTGACGTCGAAATTGAAAGCATAGTCTTTCTCAGCCATTTTCTCTAGGACTTCTGCTAGCGAGGACGGCGAGGATTCATTCTTCTGGGGCATGATGATCGAGTTTTGCTATTCATGTCTGGAGTATAAAGTTCTATGGCACGTCAATCGGGATCGAGTGATTACTAGTTTTGCGCGATTAGCTGAGCTTGTTCAGTTTGAAACATACAAGTACGGTCCAAAATTACGATGAAGACGAGGCGCCTAATGCTGAACAGCCCTTCTATGAATCAGAAGAACACCACCCAATAACTGGATAGCAAGTCTTGGAGTACCTGTGAGGGTTTTCTCAGGCCAACGCGTCGTTGTACAGCGCGTCCAGCACCGAGTAGGCTTCCTCGGGGGTGGAAGGATTCGCCGGCAGAATATCCTCTGCGATCGACCGTTCAAGAATCTGGCGAATGCAATACCGGAGCTTTGTCGGAGTCATGCTCGCTTCGACGTTCCACATGGGATGATCCATGTTGACAAAGACGGTTCGGACACCGTTCCTGTCTGTCTCAACATATGCTTGTCCGCGGTCTCCGCCGTGGGCAATATCGAAGGCAAGGATCTGGTCTTTCAGATGTATGACACTACGGGTTGCGTCTCGAGGATATTTCTTAGACTTTCGCCCTTTTCCGTGTCCCGACCCGTTCTCCGTCTTCACCACGGGGTGGGTTGTTTGACTAGTTCTTGGCGATGTTTTCGCTTTGATCATTGTTTTCGAGAGTATCTCGATGTTTCGCCGGATACTACGCCGCAATCTCTCCGCAATCTCCCGGTTAAGATATTGTATACTGCGGAGTTCTCTGCGGCTGGCGGTCTGTCTGAGAAACTTGTAGACCCGGTTCCGGACGAAGCCCCGCATAGCTCTTTCGAACACTCTCCACTGTCCACTGTCTCGCTCGAATTCGTTACCTCCGGGCAATCGACGGAGAAAGTCGGCGTTGACCCATCCCTGTATCCGGCTGAGCCCGTGTATACGGTATTGGTCGAGTCCGAAGAACTGGTGTTGTAGACAGGTGATATGTTTCTGCTGGACGCTCATGCCTGCTTCGGAGATTCCAGCGCGTGTTTTCGAGATGGGAAGGATCAAGACTTCGCCAGTGATCTTCCCGTACTCTGTGGCAATATTGACGGGTAGAAGAGTTGCGCCACGGAGTTCTTCCGGCTTTACAGCTTCCCCGTTGACGAAGACTTCGAACGGCCCGTATCCCCGCAATGCAAGGACGTTCGCTCTTGCCAGTAAGGCTCTGCGGACATCTCCAGGATCAGTCTTCTTCGTCAAAGATCTAATCCTGATTCTCAAACCATCATGATCCAACGGTGCCTGAATCACCCTCAAGGGTCTCCAGGTGGACTGGTCTGTTGGAGCCCAATGACGATCGATTAGGTTCTCTGTAAGCATGATGGTCCGGTCGAAGCGTCCCTTGTGAACCTGAAGCTCCAGCTCACGACCTAGAGTTAACCAGGCGAGGCTTCCCATCCCATAGGATTCACGTATCGGGCGCTTGTATTTCGGCGAGAAACCCTCGCCCGTTGTTTTTCCTTTCGTGAGAAATTCGCGTAGGCCGTCGAGGTCCATTCCGTGGCCCCATTCCTCGTACTCGATCTGAGAGCCCGATTCTGAGATCTTGATCTCGACCCTTGTCGCTTCGCCCCACATCCATGAGTTGACGACTAGCTCCACGAAGAATTGTGTCGCGTCTGAGTATTGTCGTCCCAGAGTCTTGATGATACTCTTGTGTGTAGAGACCCGTAGATCCTCGTCGACTATGGAGTGTACTGCTCTCGCTGAATGCTGTGGTCGTCTTGTTGCCAAGGGTCTTGGTTTGTCGTATGGAAAGTCGGCCGGATAATGGACTAGTGTAACCGGTCTCAACAAAGAACGGGAAATAATCGATTGGCTTCTAGCTAGCGTGACCCGGTTTTCCGGGTAACTTCTTTCGCAGGCTCCGGCGTTTCTGGGAAGAGGTCTTTAGGCATGCCTGATAGAACATCGGATAGCGAATCTCGGCCCATTTGTCCTTGGTTTCCGGCCTGGAAGGGGCGGACTCTATTGAACAGGTCATCGATCTTGTTCGCCATCTTCATTTTTTCGTTGATCCTCGCGTCAAGCTCTTGGCCGTCCGCTTCCAGCTGCTGTACTCTAGGCGCGAGTCCTTCTATTCCCTTTGAGACTTCGAGCATTCCGTTGACGGTGGCGAGTGACGATCTTAGACTCGTAATCTCCTTTTGCATTGCTTCCCGGTAGCTGCGGAGTCTGTCTAGTATGGGCTGGTAGAGACGTAGAAAGTCGACCATGAGACTCTCGAACTGTCGAATAGCTAGGGTGAATTTTTCCTCTCTTTTCTTCTCCGCAAACTGTTTCGCTGTACCCAAGAGCTTCTCGCGGAGAGCAACTCTTTCGATGACATCGTCCAATACTTCTCGTACATTGTACGACTCGTCAAACACGGTCTCGCGCATTAGCGGTCAATATTCCGCACAAAGAGCCTAAGCATTAAGAGACCCGTCACTCATTACGGCAAAATACGGTACCGGATAAGGGTAGGAGACCTATCTAGAATCTAGAAGCCATTCTAGCCATTCACCGTGTGCTTGGCTTTTTGCCAGTATTTTCTCGGTCTTGGCTCCTCTGTTGAACGTTGCGAGGATGAGGAGAGGGGTTTCGGAGCTTTTTGCCCATTCCAAGCTAACTTGAAACAGGTCTCTCTTCTCGGACACTTTGGCTAGGAGTGACTCCAGTCCTTCTCTTGGCTTTCCACTTGCAAGGGAGAGAGTGAATGAGTGAAAGACGCACAGCTGAAAGTCGCTTCGGATACGATCGACGAGGCTGGACAGAAGCTCTAAGGCATCTCCGCGAATGATTTGCGGAGGGTCTTGTCTTGCCATTTCGATGGCGAGCCCGAGTTGATTGGCTCTTTTCCGCTGCTCAGGCCATACCAAAGCTCGAAGCCATTGAACATTCTCGGGGTCGTTCAAGTCAAGGGGGTTTAGGTCTACTCCAAGGCGTGAAGCGATTTCCGGAAACCGATTGGGAACTGGAGGTCGCTTTTCTCCCCGCAGTTGACACTCAATTTGTACTGGTGAGTTCGGGGGTCCACACTGCAAGTTTTCGTCATACCGGTAGTGGTAGCGGTCCCAAAGTAGCGTCAAACCTGCACTTGAGCCAATCTCGATCTGAGCCAGTGGCCGATTTTCGACTTGACGGGCTACAAGTTCGAAGGCTGGAATCAAGGCTGCGCAGCGTCCCACCTCGTTCGTCTGGACAGAGTGGGTCGTGATGATCTCGACTATCTCGTTTTTGCGTTCGAGGACGAAGCTACGAAAATATGGATAGACATAGTCGTAGTGCTGCGAGGCATTATTGAGACTGGGGTAGAACGCGGCAAGTTGATGACGTTCGCCCTTGAGCAAGAGAAAGTGAACCGCCGCGAAGAACAGGTTTGGCAACGCGTTTTTCTTCCAAGCCGGAGCGGCCACCTCAAGAAGTTCTGGGTCTTCGGCGACCCTCATCGCGAGGCTTACGTAAAGCGGGGAGCGACCTGGATAGATCGTGTCTGCGTAGTAACGGAAGCTCTCCGCTGCTCTATCGATTGGTGATGGCGAAGAGTTTGGGTCCATAGGACCTCGGGTTGAGGTGTCCTTGGGGATTATCAGGATTTCTGGCGGCTATCTTCCGATTGGAGTTCTTTCTGGGCGACTTCTCGTCGCAACGCGTCGTAGGCTGCGTGGCCGTCGGGTTCGTTGACGACTATTATGATGTCTCCATGGCCGAGGAAGGCATCGATGATGTTGACTCCGTTCCGGTAGAGCAGCTCCGTGATGTAAGACGCTATTCCTGGCGTGTCCCAGGCGTTGGTAGGCAGGTAAAGTGAGAGCTTGGCCACGTTCGGTTGTACAGTGACGATATTGAGGTGGCGCAGTTTCTTCTTCATCAGCTCGTAATCCTCTGTTGGTAGTATAATCTTGATAGAATTCGCTAGCGGGAATATGTGCGGAAACTCTCCTAGTCCTGCTGACATTTCTGAGAGTTCGTTTAGTATCTTGGGAAACTCTGCGCGGGGAGCTTTTACAGTTACATCTGCTATTCCGTTCGAGAGCGAGATTCTGGTGTTCTCTAGTGCCCTTACTGGGTCCAAGGATTTCAGTTCCTCTAATGTATCCGAGAATCTCTTGATTGCTACCACTAGAGTATTGATGGTAGGTTTTCGGCCTGTCAGTTGTTCGACGTGTGGCTGAATTAGTTCGGCGACCGAGTGGAAGTTTGTCAGCTTCATCTTGAGGCATTGGTAGATGGGATAGTTCTTGGTGAGGATCTCTCGTACGGCTTCAGGGACTGTCACATTTTTCGGGGTGAGGGCTGGCAATCTCAATCGCTTCTGCTACTGTAATACCTGCGGTTCCGAGTTAAAAGGTTTATATACAAAGTAATACGTGTTACTCAATTGCAATAAGATGATATCTATGCAAAACACAAACTATCCCGCCTACGTCTTCGCAACCGTCAATCACGGCATGACGAAGAACGTGGTCGAGGAGCTAAAGAACAACCCGAACATCGACCTCATCGCACCAGTCACCGGACGCTTCGACCTAGCACTACGACTAAAGCAGAACACCCCAGAACAAATCGTACAACTCGTCAGCCAGATCCGCAAAGTACAAGGCATCCAGACTACCCAGACACTCTTCGGTTTCAACGGCATCAACGGCGCCCACTTCCAGAACCAGATGCCACTCGGCATCAGCCTCTTCAACGTCACCAGCCCAACCGAGACATTCGTCAACCAGCTCAAGACCTTCCCAGGCCTCATCGAGGCATGGACAACTCCAGGCCAGTTCGACATCGTAGCACTCTGGCAGGCAAGGACCTCTGACGAGATCGTCAAGTCCTCCTTCGAGAAGTTCTCCACTCTACACGGAATCACTCGCAGCGAGACACTACTCGCTCCCACGCCACTCTTCAAACAGTAAGCGTACCAGTTAGCTCTAAGAC
>VBBV01000025.1 GCA_005883695.1 Candidatus Bathyarchaeota archaeon
ATTTCAACAAATGGTCCGACATTCCAGAAACATATGATGTTGTTCTCTTTAGCCGCGTCCTCCACGATCTTCCCCGTCCCAAGAAGATCCTCTCTAAGGCTCACCACTTGTTGAAAAATAGAGGAAGATTGGTCTGCCTAGAATATGCGTATGACAGAATAGACCGGAGAGCTGCGACCTGGCTCTACCAAATCCGACGAGCACTAGAACTAACAGGCGGGTATTCGTCGCACCTTCCTGAAGATCCGGAAGAAGGTGTGGAGAATATCCTTAGAGAAAACCTGTATGGGAGGAAGGAGCATATCAACAAGTTTGAAGAAATGAGGCAGCCACTTGAACAACTCTTCGTTAAAGAGCGACTTTCATGGCACTGCTACCATTGCTGGGACGTTTTCAGAGATATGAGAGTCCCTGATCGGAAGAGGGAGAATGCGCTTGCGAGTTTGTTCAAAAGAATGGAACAACTATTGATAGATTCCGGGGAGATTCAACCAGTGCTGTTCCGCTTCGTGGGAACCAAAGCTTCAGCATAAGCTCTTCAGGACTGTTTCTGTGCTGATGGGCCTCTAGGCGAGTTTCTGAAGGAGCCTGGCCACTGCCGTGACGGCGACTATAGCTCCAACAGCCAAGCCTAACTGATCGTTAAGAGCAAGGGCTAGGACCGCAGTGATACTTCCAGCTATGACGTCTCGGAAGAGCCCCTTGCTCTTGTCAGAAATGTCGAGAACGTCTGAGCCGAGAACGAGCAGGAGGATTAGGAAGTATACTGGTTCTTGGCTTATGGCGTTGGCGATGACGAAGCTGGCTACCCAGGCCGCCGACTCGGCGACGGGACGTAGGGCTGGTCGTAGTTCTGCCAGCTTGTACGACAGATCGCTCATGTAGTATAGGCGCTATAGGGGGATAGAAAAGGCGACCCGACTTTTTCTACTGCGTCCCAGTCCAGTAACAAAAATGTCAATTTCCCTAGGACTGGCTCTGGAATGATTGTGGAAGAAGGGCAAAGGCAAAGAGAAAAGTACGGACTAGAACATTTCCTCGAGTATCTTGGCAACTCTCAAAATCCACAAAGCGATGCCGAATGCTCCGGGAATGAACCAGGCTGAGATTGACGCATTTCTGGCCAGAAGCAAGACACCACTCCGACTCGGAACCACTAACGCGAAGGGCGAACCCAACATACACCCAGTGTGGTACCACTATGCTACCAACAAGCTCTACTTCATGAGCTACAAGGACGCGGTGAAAGTCCGGAATCTAAAACGTAACAAGACGGTCTACTTTTCGGTAGATACAGACGCGATGCCCAACACGGGGGTTAAAGGAAAAGGAACCGCAATCATCGTCAAGGACGCAGGGAAGGCATTGTCGTTATCGGAGAAGATCGTAGCGAAATATCTGGGCAATGTCAACAGCAGCATGGCGAAGAACATGGTAGACGAAGTAAGGAAGGGCTCGGAAGTCCTAGTTGAGATAACCCCACACTACTTCTCGACTTGGGATTATACCAAATCGAAATTCTAGCCAATCAATTGCGAGCCTCTGGAAAGACTTAGACAATCTCTACGAGGTCGAGGGACGGGTATCCCTTGTCGAAGTTGAACGTTGCCCCATGAATATGCGTGAAAGGTTTCACGCCGTAGATCAGAAGATGGCCGTTCCAGCTTTGGACCTTTACGTGGTAGTCGGCTTGTCTTAGAAACTCATCACGAACCTTGGTGGGACGCGATGATATGGCAATGCTGAAGGCTCCTTCGTCCCGCAGTCCTTCCCCTATCTCTGTAAAGCCTGGAAGCGTCAGCTCTTCCCCGTAGACCTGCACGAGCTTGTCAAAGTTCATAGTTAACATCATGCCAGTTGACATCTCTTTCAAGGCGTTCCATGCTCTGTAGAACTCTGCGAGATCGCTCATTAGCTGACCCCTCAACTTCAGTCTCCAGGGCTTCGAAGGTAGCTGCGAGTTGAATTCGACTATCCGAACTCTCTCTCCCAGAGCCTTGTCGCCTATGTACGGTCTCAGCGCCTCAGCCGACGATTCCGAGCTGAAGGTTCCAGTTGAAATGCTAAAGCATGCCCCGCCCTGGCCGACGAAATTAGACCGGATCATATTGATCAGCAACCTCAGCGACTGCGGAGAAACATTGCTCTCGGTATCGATCATGAAGAAGGACCCTTTCCGGACTCCGCCACCCAATAGCTGGTCGAGCTCTCTGCTCCCCGTGGAGAAGTGAGTTTCCGTGTGTGGAACTTTCTCTGGACTTCTCACTATGGCCGGTGGACCATTTTCGTATTCTTCGTCCAGGAAGGTGAACCTTCCCTTTTCAAGAGAGAATGGAAGGTGTTGGCTCTGGACTCTGAATCCTCTTAGCTTATCAATTCCGAGGGACCTGATTCTTCTTCCATCTAGCTCGTTCTGTTCGAGAGTTACGACTCCGTCGACTAGGTAGCCGAGATTGTCGGCTCGTTCGGCCTCACTTACGAGAATCACGCTTACCTTTGTCGCATCTAGTTCGGACATGACGGCTGATTCAAGCATTTTTCGCCCTTCAGCCGTTGCGTTTCTCAACGCTCCCTCCCAGCTATCTACAACGAGGATTGATTTCTGTCTGGCCTGTTTCAAACGTACGATCTTCGAGAAGACACTGTCGGTATCAGAGCCTCGGAGGTCGTGGAATTCGTCATTCCAGGCTGCCTTCGAGGACCTTCCGGACATAGAATCGATAACCTCATCGATCCAAGGAAACTGGATCCGCAACTTGACTGGCGAGACTCTGCTGGAGGCGTAGACCCTATGCGAGTCCCCAATAGCATTCAGTATCTCAAACGCGAGGGTCGTCTTTCCAGTCCCAGGTGCTCCTTGAATGAGCAGGACGTTTCCTGGAACTTCGAGAAACTCCAAGAACATGTTCATCATAGGGGACGATGTCGCACGGACTACAGAAGATTCGAGAGCTTGAGGATCTGGTTTCGTCCCCGAGGCTATCAAATTATTTCGTCATGGATTGAAAGGCAACGTGAAAGATTTCAAGAATTTGTCTCCTTTGCGGTGTTCGGGCAGGAACCAATGTGGTTGTTATGTCGCGTTGATTCTCCACTCATCACCAATGAGACACAAGAACCCGGCGTCTTTTCCAGACGAAGGATTAGAACGCTCTGGTAGAAGCGGGATTCGATAGGCTAAAGTGGAAGATCAAAGAGAGGAAGAGTCGAATCTGATATTGAGAAAGAGCTTCACTGTCGTTGGGGTCGTGCTTGTCATCTTGGGGTTCTATGTACTCGCAACGATCACGAGCTTAGTCCGAGCTTACATGGCTAAGCCTGACGCTCAGAACGGGGGGATCGTGATTCTATCCCGGTTCGTTCTTCGTCATATTTGTCGGGACTCGAAAACCGACCCCAGTATCGACCACCTTGCGACCCTAACCTTCGACCAACCCACATCTATCGTCCACGGGCCCTTGAACAGTTGCATGATAGGGGCTCGAAACGATGACTGAAGTCGGTCAGAACCTAGTCTTCAAAGCCTAGAACCTACCTGTACTGGCTGGGTAAGTGTGCCGAAACTCAAGTACAGCAAAGACTACCTTAAGCGTTTGACGAAACCTATTCCTAAGAAAGACCCGAACATGCGGGCGGCAACATCGACCGAGACGCTATCAGAACCGCGGCATCCCAGAGGATTCCACCAATACTGTACGACTTGCGGGAGAGATCAGCTTTTCAGCGTCGACACGTTAGGCTGGAAGACTTGCACTGTCTGCCGCGTTACGGCACCGGATAGAAGTCAGAGTCCAATCTGAAGATAGCAGTTCTTAACCGCATCAATATTCTAGGTAAACCTCAGGTTATAACTGAACGGGAAGTCCGTGGCGTCCCAAGCATGGTCCAAGTACAATTTTTTAAACAGGGTGAGAAACGAAAGACTTTGATTCTT
>VBBV01000059.1:0-6504 GCA_005883695.1 Candidatus Bathyarchaeota archaeon
CGCCAGTGTGACCGAGCCTACTTGGCCGAGCGGACCTCCTGGTGAGATATATCCGAGCAACGCCGACAGCACAATTGTGGCGACCAGACCCAGAATGACTTGGACCCGGCTCGGCCTTCGTTTGTAGAATGCGAGCGAAATGATGCCAGGGGCGAACATGAGCACGGCGAGAACCTCGCTCGGTATAAAGAGTGGTCTACCAAACCACCTCGAGTTCCTGTGCCCGCATCACGATTTCTGAATTAGCTCGGCGGACAAAGCATGTCTAGGGTGGAGGAAATGAAAGTCGTCTTGCAGTGCAACTTGCATGCCCCGCTCTCTTAACTTCTCAATCAAGACCACCGCCTGGCCGCGCGTTGTCTCAACCATTACTAGACGAGCGTGAAGCATCGGACTGCTCTGTTTCGTTCTGTATCCGAGTCGACGAACCACCGGGTAGACCCTTCTTGCTTCTGACACGGAATTTGTCTTCAAGAAAATCCTCTGAATTCGCTCAGGGTAACTAGCTTCGACTTGACGAGTAAATTCAGCGTAGCATTCCGGAGTCCTCCTCCCAATCGTCTTATCAGTGCGTAGCCGCAAGTTGCACTCCGAGCAGAATCCCGCCACATCCCTTTCATGGAATAACACTTGAAAACTCACTGCGGAGCAGCGTGGGCAACGAAAAAGTTGAGGCGGTGGGATACGAACCACCTTGGGAACAGGTCTCCCGAGCGTCCTGCGCTCTGTTCCTTGCCCGTGAGCGTATGAGTCGCGAGGACTACGAGGCATGTTCGACACCAAAACCGCTTATCAGACGGGTGCTTCAAACCTGTCTGACTGCGTCTTGTTAACGTTTCTGAAGAAAATGCATGCCTCAGAGACCTGCAGAAATCTCTTTCAGCCCCTTCTTCGGACTAGATACCTAGAGCTTCCAGATGCCTAATCGCTTCGAACTGAAGCAACTAAAGGGAGGCAGCCGAGAAGTACACCTATCATGACGCGGGCACACACCGCATCTGGCCGAGGCTCGTATGGGAAGAGAGAAACAAATCTCCGGTAGCGAGACTAGATGACGCGGTAGAATTCCTGGCGAAATGGAAAGCCCTGCGCTTCAAAGGTGGAGGCGTAGCCTTCAGAAGGATCTACACCACTTGGCTGAGAAAGAATCTGACCGAACTACGACGTCTTCAAGGCAGGGATCTCTACAGCCTTGCCCCTGAGGACTTTCAGCACATTCTTGACATCAGTACGAGCTTCCGAGACTGCGGGGCTCCACCAACCACATATGGTAAAGCACTCCATTTCTTCCTCCCCGAAACTGTAATGCTCTGGGACCAAGCAATAGTCAGAAACACATACAAACTACGCCCAGANNTGTTACGCGAGCAAAGCCGGTCAAGGCGCTACGGCAACTTGAGAGAGACCACGCAAGAACCATAGGATACTTCGAACCCATCACCATAATCCTCGACCACCTCGCATTCTCACCTAAGCTATCCACAAGAGCCGTCGCAGCACTGGGAGGACCATCGCAGGCGTTTTCAGAGGATCTTTCAGAATTGATCAGATCGTAGGTAGAGCCAAACGTTGGGGACGCGCATAGATACAGTCGACGCATCTCGGTAAAGATTCTGTTCAAAACTCACAGCCCGAGACGTTGATTGCCTTGTGCGAAGTAGCTTTATCTTGTAACCATGCGACTATCAATTCTTTCACGCAGGTCCAATTCCAAGGATGGCAATAATCAGGCTCGGAAAGACTCGTGAAGCAACTGGATTCACCTCCGAGAGGTACAAATCGGCCATTCGAAAGTACCTAGAGGCAATGGGCTACGCCCAGCTTACGGATTCGCGTTATGAAGGGCATCTGAGTGATATGGTCTTCCGGCCGCTCGGAAACGCGCCGTGGCCTGAAGTTCGGGTTGAATCAAAAGCAACCGAGCTGAGTCTCAGTGCCTCAGGGCTAGCGTCGGAGATTAGAACTTACCTGAAAGATTGGCTGTCGAGCCCTACCGAATCCCGCTTCAAGTTCATGATTTTCGCGAAGAAATTGATCAATCCATCGAGGTGGGACTCGATTTGGGGAGATACTCTCTCGCAGTCTGAGGCGTTGAACTGGCTTACTACTGACTTGGAGGAAGCTTCAGCTGGATATTTCACAGAACCAGGCCGCGTTAAGGAAGTTGGCTCGTTCTTTTCTGAGGCAAGCGTGGTCGAAGGAAATGATGTTGACCTCATCGATATGGCCGAAGAAAAAAGGAAGGTCGTTCTATCAGCCAACGAGATTAGGCAACGAGCCCTCAGACAACTTAGTCAAATGGATCAAAGATCACGACCGATTCCAAAGAAATCGGAGCTCATTGGAAACCTCTTACATTTCACGCCTCCGTCATCGTACGCGGTGCTAGGGGTCGGCTCTCTTACCTTCACCGAGATACGCGACTCGTTGCGAGGGCGTGACTGTCCCCCTTATCGGGTTATCCAATCTGGCGAATTGGTCACGCTCAATGATTCTGAAGCTGATGAGAGTTTCGGAGTTCTCAATCCAACTCGTCTCAGAAATTTGGGTCTCAGTGAGCTGGATTCTACGTACCCTGGAGCTGTAGCGGAACTTACCAACTTCGCAATAGGGAAGATGTTGAGACGACTCGGAGTGGCTTTCTTCAACAACAAGTCTTACTTTTTGGCTCAAAGCGAAGCAAAGGCGCACAAGAGCCGCATCTTGGAATTATCCTCTGGAGAATATATGCACCTTGGCGAGTTAAACTACGTTTTTCACCAAGCGTTTTCCCTTAGGTATAGGAAACTCTGGGACCAACATTTCATTCAGTTGAAGTTAGGCAAGCTGTACACAAAAGATGGAAGTGCGGTGATCGAAGGTACTCGAGCGGCAAGATTGGACGCCCGCTTCAGGAACCCAGTGTTCGATCGCCCTGAGACTCGCCAACGGAAACTCGAAAAGCTTGCGGAGTTCGTATTCCACGATAAGATTCACAAGTATCCTCCTTGGGCCAGGATGTTTAGTTTTGGTGATTTCCTGAGAATTTCCACTGAGTGGACCCCTGATGCGGTTCCTCTCGACCAATCCGTAATTGACGATTTTGACTTTCGGATTGCTGGAGAAGAAGAAGATGACTTGGATCCAACTTCTTGACGAGCCCCGACTCCTTTTCGGGAATAATCGACAATGTGCTGATCCCAAGGTCGGACTAACCAGCCATGGCCCAGCGCTACTCGACGTAGCAGCTGGAGAAACGCAGACGATTCGCGCAGGTGCTATCGGGACTTATGGTGCATTATCACATCTGAGAGAATTCCTCACTAAATTATCGTATGCGATTCCTGTCCAGGGAAGCAACCAGAGCGCACAAGCGTGGAAAATGGATTTTCCGGGACTTAGCGCAAACGGACCCCTGGCTTTCGATGTCTTCCTTGATGAGAGTGTCGTAGAGCCCATCTCGGAGGCTGAAGAGCAGGAATCGCTGAAGGACTCAGACAGAAAGGCAAAGATTGAGTCAAGTGTCAAGCTTTACGAGCAAAAATTCGAGGACTTGGTCACTTCATCTGCTTCGCTTCCTGGAGTCATATTTCTGCCTCTATCAAAACAGCTCGTGAAGATGTGTCGCGATCCCGCCCTTAAGACGGATAGAATCATTTTCGAAAGGCGAACTATGGCAAAAACCCAGACGTACGCTCCGGTGTTCAACTTCCATCATGCCCTAAAGGTTGTGTCGTACAAGCACTTACTGGCTTGCCAAGTTCTTCTCCCCAGCACTATGAGCTTTGCACGTGGCAATCAAGAACCTGCAACGGTGGCGTGGAATTTTGCGACCGCCGTTTACTACAAGGGCACAGGAATCCCTTGGAAACTTGCAGAATTAAAAGAAACAACTTGTCTCGTAGGTATCTCGTTCTACGAAGAGATGGGAGAGGAAGGCAGTCGTATGAGGGCCAGTATGGCTCACGTGTACGTTAGGTCCTCAGATAGTCAAATTATCAGAGGAAGACCTTTCGTCTGGGAAGATAGGTCTCGCGAGCCTACGTTGACCGGGACCCAAGCAAGAGAACTCCTACACGATGTGGTGGACCTATTTCGAAGGCAGAAGAGAGAGTTACCGGTTCGGGTTGTAATCCATAAAACAAGCGCGTTTACCGATGACGAAATCTCTGGGTTCAACGAAGCTTCGAAGGGGGTCGAACTCCTCGATTATGTTCATATTCGAGCACACGATAATTCACGATTCTTTCACGCAGGCAACGACTATCCTCCGGTTCGGGGAACCCTGATAGGCGAGAAATCTCCCTATGTCCTGTACACGGTAGGTTACGTCCCATGTCTTGGCACATACCAGGGGATGGGATCCCCTGCTCCCCTTGTTTTAGACGTTGCACGAAACGATACGAGCCCTAGGCAGATAGGGGACGACGTCATGTCATTGACAAAAATGGATTGGAATTCTACCGATTTTTGTCAGAGTCAACCAGTTACAACTTCCGTCTCACGTAAGGTTGGACAAATTCTCGCGGAAATGCGGGCTCGAAATACCGAACCTCCGCAGCCCTATCGCTACTTCATGTAACCAGTTCATCAATCATACGCAAGCAGCTTCGCTCTCGTGTCTGAGCAATATCCGAACCATAGCTCATGGTCAAAGATGTCGGGTCAGCGGAGCGACTGGCGCGAACGAATTCACGCCAATCCCTCACGAATGGAACAAGAACTCGCAATCAGATTACAGGAAGATGGAATACGCTATCAGACACAGGTCGAGATAGCCGTAACCACAGCTGACTTCTACTTTCCAATAGAGCCTAGGCCAGTGCTGGCGTTTGTTGACGGTCAGGTCCACCTTGGAAAAGCCCAGATGGTCAAGGATGAAGAGCTACGGTTATTGTTGCGAAAGAAAGGATACAAGGTCCTAGGGCTAGGTTACAGCAGCTATTCTGACAAAAAGCGTGACGAGCTTTACGAAGAGGTCCTAATCAGCCTTGGAGCGTCAAATCTTAGATGAATCACTCGTAATCGACCCATCGGAAGAGAGTAGTGCTCAGAATTACTCAAGTCCGTTTTATGCGTCATGTTTTGCGCGACCACTCTCAGGTGATGTCTGGCCGGATCGATGCAGGTGAGAAATCTGAAGGTGCATGTAAGTATTGAGAAAATTGGCAAAGCGAGCGACCGTGTTTATGTAGGATAGGGAGTCATTAGGCGGACTGAACCTCGGGATGCAAGGACCTGTTGAGTATTTGACTGAACATCGCTCGAAAGTCCTTTCGGCTCTCGAAGTCCGAGACTTGACTCCCAGAGTGTTCTACCGCTCGGCTGAACAGATGGACGAGCTAGAAACAGATTCAACTCAGCTCGTCGTGACCTCACCACCGTACCCGATGATCGAGATGTGGGATCGCCTATTCGAACGGGTTCTGAATATCCCAAATGGATCGTTCGCTCATCAGACTAATGCATTCGAATTAAGTCATCAATTTCTGGATCGAGTGTGGTCAGAATGCTACCGGGTGCTTGACCAGGGAGGCATACTTTGCGTGAACATCGGAGATGCAACACGAACACTCAATGGAAGCTTTCAATGCTACTTGAATCATGCCAGAGTAGCTGAACACTGCGAACGGATTGGTTTTCAATCGCTCGTTCCCATTCTATGGCGCAAACCAACAAACAAGCCCAACGCGTTCCTTGGATCCGGTTTCTTTCCTCCTAACGCTTACGTGACTCTCGATTGTGAGTATATTCTCGTCTTTCGGAAAGGTGGCAAGCGAGTCATCAAACCCCAAGACCCGTTGAGATATGCAAGCCAGTATTCGAAAGCAGAGAGGGACGTGTGGTTCTCACAGACTTGGGACCTTAGGGGCGAAAGACAGAACCATGCAGAGACGGCTCCGTATCCGGAAGAGTTGCCCTACCGCCTGATCCGAATGTTCTCTTGCATTGGTGATGCCGTATTGGACCCTTTTCTCGGGACTGGAACGACGGTGAAAGTGGCTCGCTTGCTGGGGAGAAAGGGGGTTGGATACGAGATGAATTCTTCCCTAAAGTCGCTCATTGATCGGAATGTTGATTTTTCTCCACTACAGCCAGAAGTAGTAGTCGACTATTTGTTCAGAATTTACGAGACCGCTCATGATGCGCCAACCGTTCTTGTAAATTCGAAGGCTCGAAATCTGAGCGACAAGTCTCTATCGTCATTTCGATAGGGCTAACTCTTTTCGCTAAGGCCACGCAAATCATTTCTCTGCCTCTAGGCGCTCTCTCCTTGAAGGATGGTGGGATTGAAAGATTCGCGCATCTTCATGATCTCAAATGAAGAGCTAGCTGAGGAGCTAGTGGGAGAGACAAAGAGTTTCCCGAAATACACGACCCAGATACTAAATCTCTGCAATCAGAACGCACAAGGAACACGGGCTTCTGTGGTGGGCCAGATGAGCGATCTTGTCCAAGAGTGTCCCTACAAGACTTACAACGAATGGAAGCAGTGGTATCTCTCTAAGAAACCCAACGGAATCT
>VBBV01000059.1:6517-7444 GCA_005883695.1 Candidatus Bathyarchaeota archaeon
AAGAAGATGGTGGACAATCTCAGAACTGCAATTACGCTCATCGATGACAGCATGGTCAAAGCTTGGGTAGAAGACTTAGTTATTACGAAGTCTTTCACTGGTATCCGATTTCAACAGGCGATCCTTAGCCGAGTTGCTAGGATGAGGGGGAGCTCATTCCGAATGGCAAGACCAGATGAAGAATCGAAAGGGATCGACGGCTACATTGGACAAGACAAAGTCTCGATAAAGCCTGAAACCTACAAGTCCAAACTCGGACTTCCCGAGTCGATTCGAGTCCCAATAGTCTATTACGAGAAACTTAAGGATGGAATCAGGATCGACGCTAGTTCGGTATTACCTGCGGACAGCAAGCTCTGTTGACGTAAAGCCGAGTTCTGTTACCATTCACGGTTACCAGATCCGTTACCAGCCGAGAAATGTCAATTGCAGTTGAGTCTCCCGGGGCAAACCTCGTGTTTGGGAGGTTCTGTGACCCGTTGATTGCAGACAGTAGAGGGCAACGACCTGATTGTCCCTAGGAATTGCCTTGGAAGTCGGCTGAGGGTCCATGACGGTGTTAGGGTCCGGTTGAGATCGGTTATCCGTGACGCGGGGATATTGATGGGTCCGTGTTAGAATCTAGTCAGCTGGAGAGCCTTTAGAAAAATAAGGTATGCGTGCAAGTCTCGCGACGTAGAATTGCCTAGTATTCTAGAGTCCAGCTATTACGAATAAAGGGTTTGAGAGACGTGGCTGTTATGCCGGTTTCTCTAGAACGGTTTCTATCGTGTGGATGTATCCTTCAGCTGTTCCTAGCTTAGGGTGGCTATTTGTGCTGCGTATCGTTTGGTTGCTACGAAGAAGATGTAGAAGGCTGTTAGTCCGGTTATGTAGAATGCGCTGGCGATGAAGAAGGGCAGCTGTAGTAGTCCCAGTCCGAGTATT
>VBBV01000017.1 GCA_005883695.1 Candidatus Bathyarchaeota archaeon
CAGCCCCTCGCATAGAGGAGGACTGGAATAATAGAGTTGAGTAGCCAGGCTTCGCAAGCGCTAATGCCGGAAGTCGGCGACCTAGTAGTTGCTACGGTAACTAGAGTCGAAGATTACGGTGCATACGTTAAGCTCGACGAGTACAGCGGGATCGAGGGTCTTGTCCACATCTCCGAGATCTCAACCACATGGGTCCGGAACATCCGGGAGCACGCGCGACAGGGCCAGAAGCTAGTCCTGAAAGTTCTACGAGTCAGCTCACAGCGGAACCAGATAGATCTCTCCCTCAGAAGGGTCACGGGGAGGGAAAAGTCCGAAAAGATGCTGGAATGGAAGAAAGAGCGAAAAGCCGAGGCAATCCTGAAGAGCGCGGCTGACAAGCTGAAAAGAACAGAAGAGGACGCTGAGGACATCAGGAAAATTCTGCTAGACAAGTTCGGAGGACTCTATTCTCCGCTCGAAGAGGCCTTGGACGAAGGTCCCGAGGTCCTGGTAAAGGGCGGTTTGCCATCGGAGTGGGCTCAGGCGATAGTCGAGGTCACTAAGAGCAAAATTCGCCTTGAGAGGTCAAAGGTACGAGGAACCGTTTCGGTAACATGCCACAAACCGGGCGGGGTGGAGATAATCAAGCAAGCGCTAATGAGCGCGAAAAAGATACGCAAGCCCCGTGGAAGCGAAGTAAAAATCTACTCGATAGGCTCTCCCAAGTACAGAATAGAAGTGGAAGCGCCCAGCTTCGAGGCGGCCGAGAAAACCCTCAGCCTGGCTATGGAGGAGGTCCTAGGGACCATCAAGAAGGCTGGCGGCGAGGGAAGGAAGCTTGGATGAAATGGTTGATGAGACGATGCCCAAAATGTTCGAGATACACCCTAAAGGAAACCTGCCCAGTTTGCGGGACCCAGACTAAGAATCCTCATCCATCAAAATTCTCGCCAGACGACAAGTACGCTCGACAGCGAATGGAGGGGTCCAGCGGACCCTCAGAAATCTAGAATCCTCTCACATAAACGTCAGTGGCTGAGGCATTGTGACGGCGATATCCAAGAGCTGAGCTGGATCGCCCTGCCACTTAGCTCGCACCAGAACATATTGTTGGCCCGTGGGCAACTTGGTCCAGTTGTAGCTAAAGTGTCCCGCTGTTGCGTTGACGTTTGCTATGAAATTCCAGCTGCTTCCCTTGTTGGAAGAGTACTCCAGAATAACTGGAGACTTATCGGTTGTGGTATCCACTGGTTTGCCTGTCGAAGTCGTCAGTGACCCTGTGATGTTGGTGTTTCCGCCGGTGGGCGAGACGATCGCTGGGGTAAGCTGGGCCGTCATCGACGGCGTGTCAGGATACTTTACAGAATAGACGAGAACGTACGAGGAGGAGGAGGCGAAGTCTTGGACGAAGAAGTTGGGAGAGACCGGTCCGGTATCGTTCGCGTCGTTCGGCCGTCCTCCAGGATAGCTGCTTCGCATCAGTAGGCCGAGAACAGTATTGCTGGTCGGGATTTGCACGTTCTGGTAATTGCTGGTAATTCTCTCATCAGTAGTACTGTTTCCTATCTTCACGATCCTGTGGTAGTCTGATGCGCCGGTTTGGGAGTTCGTGATCACCTGCCGGTAACTGACGTTGGCAGATCCCAAGGGGGTATTGATTGAAGTGTTGTTGCCTATCCGGACCATCCAGTACCATTTGCTGTCATCCCCGTAGCCACAGAAGGGCGGTCCGTTCGAGCCGCATAATGGCGCCGCCGCGCGGTTGTAGCTGATGAAGATGGCGACGTGTGTGACTCTTTCTTGGCGCATTAACTGGACGGCTAGCGACTCGTTCAGCATGAACCCAGTTGCTATGTCCTGTATTGCCGTGGTGTTCCCAGTTCCGTTATCTGAAAGCGTACTAAGTCCGGTGTTCACGGTAATCCAGTAGCCATAGTCCCACCAGGCGAAGACGACACTTGAATGTGGCAGATTGTTGCTCATCCACGACAGGGCTTCAAGCCAGTCAGGAACTGCTGCTCGGACTGGAAGGCTCGCTGAGGCGATCGTGGTCGGGGTGTAAGCCGATTGGACAGCGTTAATGAAAGTGGGAACTACCAAGATCATGATGATGAGCAGTATGCCAAGGCTGAATTCTCGGCTTACTCTGCTGGTGAAGCGTAGCTTCCGCCGGGGAAAGAGCACCGTCTGCTGAATAATATCCATTGCAGGCTTGCCCAGTTCGACCACAGTTATCGCGGCAAGAGTTGCCATAACGGGCGCTAGGATCAAAGTTAGCCGAACTAGGCTCGCGGCAAAGTAGAATCCTGTGACGCCGAAGATTATCAATAGAACATCGCCCTCGCGCAGTCGTTGGAATGCGAAGAAGAAGCCGAAGACTGCTAGAATTATCAGGCTTCCAAGTTCGAGGTAAAGGCTCGCCCATGTAGATGGCCGATTCTCAGCGACCGATGCGACGAGTGGTATGTTGTTCCTGACGAAGGGGTCGACCGTGGCGAGAAACTTTCCTTGGAGGAGTGACCCTGAGATGATCTTGGTGCTTACCAATCCAAAGAGGATCGCGGCTGAAGAGACAATGGTGACACCTAGAATGCTCAGCCTGCCTCTGTTAGATGGGGCTAGCCTGGTAAGCTCCATCACGATTAGGAAGCCCATGACTCCCACCAACGCGATTGTTGTGCTCTCGGTCAGAAACGCGTGCCCTAAAAGCGGGATTTCAGTCCCTGTGTAGAGCATGAAACCCAAGGTTATGCCGTAAGCGAGAAAGAGACGGGGAGTGTAGCGTCTCAACACAACTAATGCCAAGGCGAACAAGCCCAACACCTCGGCCGCGTAACGGAAACTTCCCCACGAGAACGACATGTAGATGAGGCTGACACTCGACATCATGCTGTAAATGATCGTGCTCTTCAAACTCTTTCCGGGATTAACTGCTCGCATGAAAAAGAGGAAGGTAAGAATCATCGTCGGTACTCCAACCCCTTCGTTGCGGAAGAACCCGAGTTCCGTACGGCTGATTAAGCTCGAACTGAAGGCTGCAAATAGAGCCGCGAACAGCCCGGCACTCTTTCCCCACAGGTCCTTTGCAAAGAAGTATGTGGTTAAGACGGCGAAGGCGCCTAGCAAGATTGGGCTGTAAACAGCAGCGTCGTAGAGGCTGATGTTAACACCAATAGACTGAAAGAACTGATAGATTAGCACCCCGGTGAAACTGGTCCCAGGGTAGCTCGTGGTGACAGGGGCGCGCCCGAATGGGAACCATTCAGCAACATTGACGTAGCTAAACCAGGACTGCCAGCCATTCGCAGTAATCTGTCGCATGTCGTTGAAGTTGAAGTAGGGATCGAACTCCGAAATGTATGCTCCCCAGCGAAGCGGAAGCAGGCGAACCAGCGAGGCTAGGACAAGCGTGAGGGAGAGAATCGAATAGTGAAGAAACGATGCCCGGGAGATCAGACCAAGGTTTTTCCTTATTGCCCTGAACCGAGAGCCGATGCCCTCACGTGTCAGGCCGGCTCGGATCTCACCGAAGAAGCCTTCTGGCTCAACCTCCACTTCTAGCTAGCACTCTCTCTTCTACGGGTCTCGGAGTTACGAGGGAGATGGTTCTTGCATTTGTCGTTAATATTCTTGTGGTTGAAGGTGTTCACAGAAATGCTCCGAATATCTCCCCGGACAGAGTTCGCT
>VBBV01000018.1:0-3737 GCA_005883695.1 Candidatus Bathyarchaeota archaeon
GATATTCGGCTTCGACTACATGCACGAGAACTTTCTGCCAGAAAACAAACGAAAATTCGGGACCTTCGTTCACCCCATCCTCTACGGTGACAAGCTCATAGGCAGAGCTGACCTACACATGGACTGTAAGAACGAGAAGCTCTTGGTCAATTCGGTCCATGCGGAGCGTGGCGCACCAGGCGGTAAGGAGGTCTCATTGAAGATCGGAGAGACGATACAGCAGTTGGCAGAGTTTCTCAGGGCTAGGGAAGTCGCATACACAGCTCGCGTCCCAGCAGCTTGGAAGAATTCTCTTCGCTGAGTGGTTCTGGACCCAATATAGGAAAGCGGCTCAAGGACTTGTATGACCTCGTGTTCACTGCACAGGTCCTTTGATTCTATCAGTCACGGTTTCCGGTCAGAAAATTCAATCCTTGCTTGGGCCAGCTGGGTTTGTGAACTCTACCGCCAAAAGAGCAAGTGATGCGGCTCCATATTTCAAGACGTCCTCGTCGACTTTGAACCTTGAACTATGGTTTGGATAGATACATCCCTTCGCAGGGTTCTTTGTTCCGAGGAAGTAGAACGTGCCTGGGGCCTCGTGTAGGAATCTGGAAAAGTCCTCACCGCCCAGCATCGGCTCTATAACCTTGACTTTTGTCCCTCCGTGAATCTTCCTCGCTATCTTCATTGCCTGTTCTGTCACCTTTTCATCGTTGACTGTGACGGGGTACGCGTCCTTTTCGAACTCGACGATCGCCTTGGCGCCGAAGGCCTTGCAGACGCCCTTGATGACTTCTTCCACTTTTGCCTTCGCCCTCTTCCTGGTAGCCTCGTCAAGGGTCCTTATCGTCCCTTGTAGCAAGGCTTCGTCGGGTATGATGTTCTCTTTGGTCCCTGAATGTACCGCTCCGACGGAGATTACGACGGGCTGCATGGGATCGATCATTCTGCCAGACACACCTTGCAGAGCGATAATCACTTGAGCGGCCACATAGACTGGATCTATCGTTTCATGTGGCGCGGCTCCATGACCCCCCTTTCCGATTATTCGGACCTCGAACGTGTCAAGGGATGCGGCGAAGGGACCCGCTCTGAAGCCGAGGATGCCGGAGTTGTGGTCTCCGGCAATGTGGAGCCCGAATACGTAGTCGACCTTGGGATCCTTCATGACTCCGTCTTCGATCATTGGTTTTGCTCCACCTCTTCCGCCATGTTCCTCGGCGGGTTGGAAGAGGAATTTCACGGTTCCCTGGAGCTCATCTTTATGATTTGCGAGAAGTTCTGCGGCTCCGAGGAGCATGGCCACGTGTGTATCATGTCCACAGGCATGCATTACTCCTTTGACTTTGGACTTGAACTCGACATCAGCCATCTCATCCAGTGGAAGAGCATCCATATCCGCCCTGAGAGCGACGACCCTACCCTGTCTTGGACCATTAAGAATTCCTAGAACTCCTGTCCCGCCCACTCCTCGCTTGACCTGTATTCCGAGAGCTTCTAGTCTCTCGGCGACCAGCTTGGACGTGACTTCTTCGTGGTAAGCCAGTTCTGGCTTCTGATGAATCTCTCGTCGGATTTTGATTATCTCGGGTTCGATCGCCGCCGCTTCTTTTAGGAAGTCCATCATTTTTCCATCAATAATCAGAGAGAGCGACTATCGTTGTTATCGTTTGCCAGAGAATTGAGCCTTGCGGCGAGTACCAAGCTTTCCGTTGCCTTAGAGACGAATGGTAGGGGGTTCCACGGGTTCATTGTGGAGCTGCCTGGTGCGTTCGTTAGGGGTTCCAAAGAGGAAGAAACCCTTTCCAAGGCGCCGCACGAGGCCATGTCCTACTTAGCATGGCTTGGTATAGAACTAGAACAACTCCCGACAGCCCGCAAGGTCCAGACTCATCTGTGCAAGCTAATGGTTGAAGATGCAGATTGCGAAATCCTCATAGATGTTGATCGAGCCCCAATAGGCGACAGAGAATTTCAACTTCAAGTCGAACTAGCGAAACATTCCGGGCTCAGCTTCACAAAACTGTATGATTCGGTCAAGCTCAAGAACTGGATCGATGAGGCCCGTATCAGGAAAACGTTCTACGGCCAGAACAAGAAGACAATCAAAGAGATATTCGACCATGTAAAGAGAACACAGTATTACTACATGTCAAGGATCCCAGTTCCCTTCTCAGAAGACGAGGCATTACCTTTCATGGAAATCCGCGAATCTAGCCTTGACAGTCTTGCACGCCGCTTCAGGAAAGAAGCCAATTCCAAAGTCTACAATGTGGAAAACGAAGATTGGACATTGAAGAAAATCCTAAGACGGTTCGTTTGGCATGACCGGATTCACGGGAAGGCCATCACAAGAATAATTGGAAAAACAGCAACATCTAGGACTCATTGACAGATACGAGGATCCGTTCCGGTTCAAGATACATCATGCTTCGTGACATTTTTCAATGAATGGTGTGATCTGTTCTCCCCATGGACTCAATACTGCTAGGAGAAAAGCTAGACTTGATGGCGTAAGATGACAGGCTGGGAGTACGAAGACAGAGAATACTGGGAAAGAGTCTACGCCCTACCAGAAAATTACATGGTAGAGTCTGCAGTGACCGAGGGAAATGATGGAGAAGACGAGTTTGATGCCAAGATGCTGGATGCGTGTATCGGCAGAGTAGTTCTTGACGTTGGATGCGGAGACGGGCTATTCACAATTAGAATGGCTGAGCGAGCTAAGGAGGTTACAGGAGTGGACTTCTCAAGGATCGCGATCTCTGAAGCGAGAAAGAATCTGGCAAACAGCGGCAGGAAGAACTTGAGGTTTGAAATCGCGAACGCTGAGAGGTTGAATTTTCAGAAAGAGATTTTCGACCTGGTTACTTGCAGGCGCGGACCCGTAACTGATAGCAAGAATTCTCTTCGTGAAGCTCACAGAGTCTTGAAGAGAAGTGGAACTCTAATGGAGATTACAATCGGCGAGCGTGACAAAGAGAATCTGGCCCAGGTCTTCGGTAGAGGCCAGGTGCTTGGATCGGAAAGAGTTATCGCTCTGAAGGAAAGATTACTCAGGGAAACCGGCTTCGAGAAACTTGAAGTCAAAGAGTACACAGCTACCGAGATCTTTCCAACCATTAGAGATCTGACTATCAGGCTGAAGAACTCGCCCATAATCCCCGACTTCAACGCAGAAAAAGACAAAGAATACTTGGAAAGGATCGATAAGGTTTACAAATCGAAAAAGGGAATAGAAACGCCAACCCATCGAGTAACAATTATCGCTCGTACGTAGAATTGGCTCGGACAGTAGTCGCCCTTTCTTTTCGACGTTCCTCTTGTTCTACCTTTCCTGTGACGAAGCAAGGGAGAATCCAGTCCTTTTATGATAATTCAACCATTAGGAATCTAGCGAAGCGGTTGATAATATGATTAGTGGACTGAAGGAGTGGTTGTTACAGTTGCCGGATGTTGTTGAGGCACCGCACAGTTTCGGCGGAACCGAGTATCAGGTTAACGGTCGCCAGTTCATGCACAATCATGGTCCAAGATATTTCGATATTCATTTGTCGCGGGAAGACCAGGAACGGGTGCTTCGTGAAGGAAGGGCTGAGCGGCACCGGTTCACACCGGCACGGGCGGGATGGGTTACCTTCCACATACGATCCGATGGGGATGTCGAGATAGCGAAGGAATTGATCACGTTGGCCTACAATGATGCCCGGAAGATAACTGCGTTTCGACAACAACGTATTTCTTCATAATAGTCC
>VBBV01000018.1:3747-4843 GCA_005883695.1 Candidatus Bathyarchaeota archaeon
CTTTCTAGTCGAGGATCAGAAGTTTGTCTCTATCGTTTTGGAGTATGAGAGAAAGAGTTGGAAGAAAGATCCGTCCTTCGAGTCTGAGCTTTACCCGCACCGCCGGAATCCTGTTCATTTTGACGCTTACGATGAGCCGTTACCTTACTCCAGTCTCCGGTACAAAGCCTCCGCCTTCACCTCCACCATCAACTTCAACGACCTGGGCCAAGGCATACAATATCCCATATGATTACGCTGCGGCCTACAGCGTTTCGCAGCTGTCCAGTGGTGGTTATGTCGTGGGAGCCTCGTGTACCGCAGCTGCGGTAACCACTCCCAACTGCAACACACTCTCAGAGCCAACTGCAATGATCATGAGGGTCGACTCAAGCGGAAATATTCAATCGCAGACTCAGTACGACTACACGCGTTATCCCTACTCTACAGCATTAGATCTCATCCGACCGACCTCGGACGGAGGCGCTATCTTCGCGGGCAATGCTCAATTCGGCTGTCCCGCAACCGGACAGACCAGCTGTGCATCCATCGTCAAAGTAGACTCAACCGGCAAGATCCAATGGGCGAACGACCTACAATTCTCAACCAGCTCCTCCTATGGTCCCCTCACGTGGCCCCTCGACCTCCAAACAACCACTGACGGAGGATTCGTCATAGCAGGCTATGCCTTCGCCCCAGCGTCGAGCTACAACCCGTTCGTCGTGAAACTCAGCTCAACCGGGCAGATACAGTGGCAGCACATCTTCGCTGACGCGAGAGGCGGGTATGGCTGGGCCTATTCTGTCGAACAGACCCCTGATGGGGGCTACATCGTCGGAGGTGGGATAAACTACGTCGTGACGTCCTCGTATACCGAATCAGACATACTCGTCTTCAAACTCGACTCGACCGGCACGCTGGTCTGGCAGCACTCCTACCTCATCGGAACAGAGAGCTACGTAGACTCCCTAGCTCTGACCTCTGACGGCGGCTATATCGTCAGCGGGTCGGCATCCATAACCACTGGAACCTCGTACAGCAGCATTATCCTACTCTTGAAACTCGATTCGGCCGGCAACCCACAATTCGCCAGGACCTACACTTCATCCGGCAGCAT
>VBBV01000035.1 GCA_005883695.1 Candidatus Bathyarchaeota archaeon
CACATGCGTCGAGATGGCAGGGGAGATCGAACGCGGAGGCAGATATCTGCAGCAGAAGATCTCGACGACATTGCAACTCTGATTAACATACTTGAGCTACATGCGCGCCTCAGAAGCGAGTCGAGCGGGCTTGAGAACGAGTTCGACTAGAAATTACTAGGACTTAGAGCGTTATCGCACAATTTTCGCAACAGCTTCCGCACCAAATTAACAAACAATGACTCTTAGGACAAAATAACGCCCTCAAACAACTTCTGATATCGGACGAGCACCGGGCTCGACTCTTGGGGAAACAAGTGAGCCTCGCATGTTTCAGACTCCTTCCATCGCAATCCTTACTTTTCATATCAAGGCTGTGTCAGAATGTTCGATATCATGCGCATTTGAATTCCGCCTCCTTGTCGCGATGAACTTGTAGCAGGTTTGAAAACTTAGGACTTGGTTGAACGCATCTTCGCGAGCTCGGTCACTCAACGATGCGTCTAGAGGTTACAATCCCCATTCATATGCCGGAGCGTCTTAACGGGAAATAGTAGCTTTCGGCGGTTAGCTTTCCCTAGGTGAACTTACAACTGGAGTACAGTTCCTCGCCCTTCAAAGGATTCTATGAGCTCATAGGAGGAAGTCTACCCGACTCGTCCTCAGTGCTGGTCACCGGCGACCCAGGAAGTGGGAAGACCACTCTTGCACAACAGATTCTCTACGAGGAGCTCCAGAGATCGAGACCATGTATCATTGTCACGTATGACACGTTCCCTGCCAACATCCTTGAGAGGATGGGTCAGTTTGGATGGGACCCCAGAAAATACCAGCTGCTGAACAAGCTGAGCATCGTCGACTGTTACTCGGCCACCGCAGGCGTGACTGAAGGAGTCGTCCCTCAACCATTTGACCTGACCAACGTGAGCATCTACCTAACGTCAGTTATGGAAAAAATGGGGAACCATCAAGTTACCATCATAGTCGACTCGTTGATGCCCATCTTCAGCGAGACGGAACCGAAGCACGCGGTCAGCTTCCTCCAGAGTATCGCCGCCAAAGTCAAGAAAGCGGGTGGAAAAATGATTGCCACTCTTTCTACGGGAAGTGTCCAGCCTGAGCTGTTCCACAAGGTCGAGAGTCTTGTGGACGGCGTCGTCGAATTGCGAATGGTGGAGGAGCATCAGGTGCTACGTCGATATCTGCTCGTGAGGAAAATGGATCGTCGTCAGATCATCCCACGACTGGTACGCTTCGATATCATAAGCGGGATAGGTATTCAACTTCATCTCCCTCGATTCGGATTCCTTAGAAATCGGCCAAGCGTGGGGACCAGTGTCGGAAGGACATAGGCCGAGCCCATTTTCCAGAATCAATCATGCCTTGGCGTTTTCCATCAATTCTTCTCGATAAGATCGGCAATGTCTTCTGATGATGATATATCTCGTGGGTGCGGCTGTTCTCAGATAGTTGAATCCGGTTTTGTTGAGACTCCAATCAGGTCTCTATTCGAAAGACCACAAGATTGGCGCGGGGGTGAAGCCCATATCTATTTATTCCCCGACGGACTATGCTATGTCGGAAGCTGCATGGCCGAGCAGAACTCGCCAGAATATCCTCCTGCATTAGACCTCGAAAGGGAACTGACCAGAAAGGAGCGGCAGATAGAGTATCTCCAGACCGAGCTCCGCCGGTACCACAACCTGATGGAGGAGCTGAAACAAGGTATGCGTCCGATCGGGACTATTGAAGAGGTCAAGGGGGATATGGCCTTGGTCCGGTTGTCGGGCGGGCAGGCATTCCAGGTCAGCATACCTCCAGAGATTAGAGAGAAAGTGTCGACCGAGGTGGATGCGGTCCTCTCCCCTACGAAGGGGGTTATTGTCGACGTAATTGACAGGTTGCGCGAACGTTCACTCTTAGAGTATCAAGTGGAAAAATCGCCTAAGGTGTTTTACGAGGATGTTGTTGGTCTCGAAAAAGAGCTGCTTAGTCTGAGACAGGCGGTCGAGTGGATACTTGACCCTCAGGTCCGAACTCGGCGAGAGCAAATTATCCGCGATCCAAGGATGTTGGAGGAAGCCGGGTCCATACTATTGTTCGGTCCGCCTGGTACGGGAAAGACCTACATGGCAAAGGCGGTCGCGGGAACAATCGGTCAGAGAGGCCAAGAGACTAGCTTTCTCAAGATAGAGAGCTACGAGATAGTATCAAAGTGGCTTGGCGAGTCGGCGAAGAACGTCAAAGAAGTCTTCAAGCTGGCTCGGGAATCAGCTCCTACAGTTCTTTTCATCGATGAGGCTGATGCCATTGGACGTGCGAGGATGGAGGCGACGACGGACGCAGGGAGAGATGTTCAGGGAATGCTCAACCAGATTCTTACCGAGCTTGGAGAGGGTTTCCATGTCAACCGAAACGTGTCTGTAATATTTGCTACGAACTATCCGAGTGTGATAGATACCGCTCTTCTGGACAGAATCAAGCGGATCATCTATGTTCCGCCTCCGAGATCGATGGAGGAAGTGAAGCGTTTGCTGGACTTTTACTGCTCCAAGGTCGAGCTGGACCCGTCTATCTCGAACTATCGGGGAGGGTTGACTGACGAGGCCTTTGGGGATATCTGGCGAACGATTAGATCTAGGAAGCAGTTGTATGAGGCTTCGATTCCTGAGCGGGGGGTTACTGTTCGCGAGCAATATGTTGTGACGCCTCGGGATCTGAAGAATATCGTTCAAGAAGCGGCGAGCGAGGCTTCTTTTGCGGGTGAGCGCTGGGTGACGATGGACAGGATGCTTCCATTGTTCAAGAGCCTCGCCGCAGAAGAACGAGGTTCACGTATCTTCAGCTAGGCTAAGCCTCTCGGCTTATTACGCTGACCTGGATGTCTGGGACGCTATGTCTTCCAGGTTCGGCGACGATCCCTTCGCCATTCGGGAACCAGACGAGACAGTGGGCAGATTGGAACGATTTCTTACAACTCATCTGGAAGAGGCAGGTGCACGTAGCCTCGTCGTTGGAATGTCTGGCGGTTTGGATTCCAGTGTTACTGCGGTGCTGTGTGCGCGTGCTCTCGGGGGCGGACGGGTTTTGGGGATAAGTCTGCCGGAGAGGGAGACGAGAAATGATGGGGCTCTGGAAGATGCGAGGTTGGTTGCATCGAAATGTCGGATACATTTCAAGATTATTGACATTACATCGATTGTGGAAACCTCTCGTAACGTTCTAAGCGCCAAGATGGCCGGGGGAGTTCCTTGGGGCAATGTCAAAGCGCGGCTCCGGGCTATGGTTTTGTACTATTTTGCTAACACTGAGCGTGGTCTCGTCGTGGGAACCGGTGACAAGAGCGAGCTCATGCTGGGCTACTTTACCAAGTTTGGTGATGGAGCCTGCGATATGCTGCCTTTGGCTGATCTCTACAAGACATCAGTGCGGAGTCTGGCTAGACACTTAGGTATCCCGGAGAGGATCCGGGTGAAAGCCTCGAGCCCTGAGCTGTGGCCGGGACAGACCGCAGAGAGAGAGCTAGGGCTCAGCTACGAGAAGCTTGACAGGATTCTCTGGGGACTTGAAAGATGGATGATACCGGAGGAAATTGTGAGGGAAACTGGATTGAAGCTGGCGTTGGTTAGGAAGGTTCAGGAGCGTTGGTTGAAGTCGGAGCACAAGAGGCGCCCTCCTTTAGCTATGAAGCTGGGGTATCGAACTGCGGGCGATGATCTCCGGTTGCCTCGGCTCGAATAGCTCGGAAAGACCACTCTTGCGTCGCGAGATGCTCTGTGCAATACCCCCCCCTCTTTTTTCCAGGGAAAATTTCCTGTCTGGCAGGGTTTCTGGGCGAGACAGGCGATTCAGGGCGCATTCCAGGCTTTGGTGGCAGGGCGCGGAGACGGGAAATCTAGGGCGATTCCCGAACGAATTCTAGGCGAAATTTTAGCCATGTCCCAGAACCGAGGTCAGGGTTGATAATGGGCGATTTCTTCGGGTCCCCTTTGCTGGAGCCGGACGAATCGGTTCTTCGCAGCTCGAATCCGCATACAGGTATAGAGGTAATCTTTCTTCAGGGGAAGATTTCTCTATTCGAGCCAGTAGTACAAGTTGTCACCCGAGCCCTTAGCAACCTTCAGGCTTAGCTCCAACCCGGGTTTCAACTGATTCTTGTCGACGGCAGGACTGATCGGTGCGAATACGCGAAGCCCATTCGTGAGTTCTGCGAGCCCTAGTAGGTATGGGGTTTCCGATTGAAAGGCGGGTGGCGCGAAGAAAACGTTGGTGAAACTGATCAGGTTGCTCTTCCCGTCCAGCACAACCCATGCTATCGTGCTGTGGCGAGAGTCCAGGCAGTCAGCTCTAGGCGGAAAATACGTTCTTCTACACTTCTTACACTTGGTCGCGGTAATCTGCCCCTTCTCCAGATAGGACAACAGAGGAATAATCTTGGTCTGGGAGACGTAGCCGAATCTTCCAAACTTTTCAAAACCCATTGCTGTTACGCCTTCAAGATCGTAATGGCGGAGTACATGCCTATTCCCCCGATGTTCTGAGCGAGCCCTATCTTTGCTCCATCGACTTGGGTGGAGCCCGCTTCGCCTCTGAGCTGTTTTGTCAGTGCGAACAGCTGGGAGGCACCCGTGGCACCGACAGGATGACCCTTCGAGATGAGACCTCCATCAATGTTCACCGGAATTTTTCCTCCAAGTTCAGTCTCCCCTTTCTCGAGAAGCCTGGTTCCACTTCCAGGTTTCGCAAACCCGAGATCCTCATAGTTCAGAATCTCGGTGATCGAGAACGAGTCATGAACCTCAGCAACATCGACATCGTTTGGACCCACTGAGGCCATCTGGTATGCAGCCTTCGCTGCATTCCTCGTGACATCGAAGCTTGTCAACGGACCCTTTCGTCCCGCCAGGGACATTGGGCTCGAGGCGAGACCCAGCCCAGCGACCCATACCGGTCTATCTGTGAGCTTCTTGGCTTTCTCTGCGCTTGCAATGATGAGGCATGCTGCACCGTCAGCGTTCGCACAGCAGTCGAAGAGTTTCAACGGAGCTGACACAGGTCGTGACTTGAGGACTTCCTCAGCCGTTACGGGCTTCTGAAACATCGCATTTGGGTTTTTCGACCCATATTTTCGATTCTTCACTGTCACAAGTGCCATCTGTTTCTCTGTCGTTCCGTACTTTGCCATGTGGGCGGTCGCATACATTGCGTAGTATGCGGGCATTGTCGTCCCGAAGGGAGATTCCCACATGACATCTCCTGCTCTACCCATGAGCTCCTGGATCTCCTCCGAGGAGAGTTCGGTCATCTTCTGGACTCCTACGACCGCCATAACGTCGTGAAGTTTTGATGAGATTAGCGCCCAGCCGGTCCGGAGGCCAACCGCGCTGGAAGCGCAAGCTGCTTCGACGTTGAATGTTGGTTGAGGGTTGAGTCCGAGGTATTCCGCAACCACGCCTGCGGGTGAGCGTTGTTTGTCGTAGTGCGTGGCGGAGCAAACCACTGAACCATCTATTTTCGAGGAGTCCATGTCGGCGTCGTCAAGAGCGGAGCTGTACGCTTCGAAGGCCAGCTCCCGGAGGGACGCGTCACTCCTCTTTCCGAACTTTGTGTGGCCGACTCCGATGATTCCAATACGGCCCATAGATTGTAAGCTCCTATGGTAGAGTCTCTTACATCTTCACTTGAAGAACGTTTTCGGTAGTTGTTTAAGGTAAAGCGGAAAAAGGTCGGAGGCGTGCTAGGAGATTGCTTCTTTTGATTCCGCGTAGAGGAAAGTTATGCCGCCGGTGGCAATCTTGATTCCGTGCCTACCTGATTCGCGTCCAGCTGGGCTCTCCAACGCCTTCTTTAGGCTGTCCATGTTCTCGAACTCAAGCTCCACGACTTGGTAGTAGGCGGGTTCTCCCCGCGGTGCCCCAACGATCTTGTGAACCGTGTATTTTTTGAGTCCTGGCATTGCCTTCGCCATCGGAACATGGTCTTTCCAGTATTGCTCATCGAACAACTTCGAGTCTTTCGGCTGTCCGAACAAAACTATGATCTTTGCCATTTTTCGCCGTCTCCTAGAAGCTTGTAGCTATGGTTTCGTTCTTCTTAACCTGAACCGCTTCGCCCTCAACTCCCAGCTCAGGTATGGCTGGTACTTTGATACCCATCTCTTCGATCTCTGACCGTTTCTTCTCGATCGCTTCTCTCCAGAACTTCACTTTCTCCTCGAGAGTGAGCACTCCTAGCCCCGCGTCCCTGGCAGCTTCCTCCATCTCTTGGTCGACTTTGTCGAAGTCTACGGGGAGGTGCCAGAATTCTGGCTTGTGCTGGTAGAGGAGGGGTGAGAGAAAGATGAAGCCCTGTTTCATCTGGCGGGTTATTGTCATTTTCTGCTCCTCCGTGAATTTCTCCGCCATAGCTCGGAGCAGAGCCATTGTGGCTACAAGGTGGCGTGTCTCGTCTCGTGTAATGTTGCGGAAGGTTTGTTGGTAGATTCCGAGCTTGCTGGTCTGGCGCATCGCATTGAAGATTGTTTCTGCCCCTATTTCCGCGAAGAAGAAGCCTGCAAACAGAATCTCAGGGGGCAGGTATTCCCATGCCTTTAGGAATCCTTCCCAATAACGTCTACCGTCATCGTATAGTGCTTGGATGTTTCGAAGGGCCCTCGCTTCGAAGTCTGATTGGGGCTTGTAGCCGTACGGCCAGTTGGGGCAGAGCTTGTCACAAGCTCTCCGGCAGACCTCATCATGCCGGCACTCATCATATGTTATGGAGGCAAGCATCTTCTTCGTAGGGTCATCCATGTTCAGCTCTGCTGCTCTTACGGCACCGAAGCCGAAGGCTCCTATTCCGGATTTCTCGAAGAGGGCGAGTTTTGACATCCAGTAGGCTTGTGCTATTCGTTCCTTCGAGTCGAAGTTCTTCTGGTCAAGTTCGTCCCAGGGAAAGGTAGCCGGGTTCCAGTTTTGGGCGAAGGACAGGTCGAAGGCCTTGAACATTTGTTGGTTCGTCACTGTCCAGTTTCCGGGGAAGATGTTGAGGTCCCGTTTTGGTCGTTTGTTCTTGTCCTTGCCTGGCACAGTTTTTCCAACTCTCGGGATTGAGGAGCTTGTTACTTAAACGTGAAAGTCCGAGAATGTTCGGCGTCTCATTTTCCTGAGAATCTGGGTTGGCGTTTTTCTAGAAAGGCTTTGACGGCTTCGAGATGGTCGCCGGTTCGCCCGGCTATGTCTTGGTTGTACGCCTCGTAATCGAGAGCTTCAGGCAGTTCGAGGCTTGTGACTCGGTTGACGATTCGCTTGGATAGTCCGAGTGCCTTGGTTGGGCCTGTTGCAAGCCGGTGGGCGAGCTCGTCCGTATGTTTGTCGAGTTCGGCGGCCGAGACGACTTTGTTGATGAGTCCGAGCTGTTCGGCTTCTTTGGCCGATATTGTTTTTCCGGTCATGATTAGTTCGAGGGCTCTTCCGGGGCCAACCATTCGGGTTAGGAAGTAGCTACTTCCAGAATCTGGTACCAAGCCTATTCCGATGAAGGCTTGTTTGAGGCCCGCCTCCTCTGAGGCTACTCGGATATCGCAGGCGAGGGCGAGGCTCGCACCGCTTCCTGCTGCTATACCGTTCAAACTGGCGATAATTGGTTTCTCGATATTTCGGATGCGGGTTATGATTGGATGATACTTTTTCCGCAGATGATCTCCTAGTGAGGGATGTGCTCCTTCGCCGTAGCGCTCCTTTAGTCCTGCTACGTCTTCGCCGGCTGAGAAGGCTCTGCCTGCACCTGTTATGACGAGGCATCGGACTGTCTCGCTCTTCTCCGTGTCTTTGAGAGTTGCGAGTAGTTCTTCTCCCATCTTGTCGTTTATGGCGTTTAGCGCATTCGGCCGATTCAGGGTGATTTTGCTGATGTGGTCGTGTTCTTCGACGATGAGTGTTTCAGGTGCCAAGCATTATCGTCCTTTGAAGCTTGGAGGACGTTTTTCGGTGAAAGCTTTCATCCCCTCTTTCATGTCCTCGGTCGAGAACAGGAGGTAGAAGTTCTTCCTCTCAAACTGCAGTCCCTCTTCGAGGGGCGTGTCGAAGGCTTTCAGAACGGCTTCCTTGGCTAGACGAGTGGCTATGGGGGCTTTCTGGGCGATTTGCATCGCAAGCTTTCGCGCTTCATCAAAATAGGCCTCCACCGGCACAATCCTGTTGACGAGCCCATGCTTCTCCATCTCTCTCGCGGTCACGGGTTGTCCAGTTAGAACCATTTCCATTGCCCGGTACTTTCCAATTGTTCTTGTGAGACGCTGGGTTCCACCTGCCCCGGGCATTATTCCAATGTTGATCTCAGGCTGGGCGAACCGTGCGGTCTCGGATGCTATGATGATGTCGCAGTTCATAGCTAGTTCGCAGCCGCCTCCATAGATGTAGCCGCTGACCGCTCCTATGATCGGCTTCGCGATCTTCTTTAGACGATCCCAGAGGGCGAACTTGTTCTCCTCGATCAACATGACAGGGGTCGCTTCGGCTAGTTCTTTGATGTCGGCTCCTGCAGAGAAAGCGTCGTCGCCGCCCGTCAGGACCGTTGCTTTGATCCTGTCGTCCTTATCGAAAGCCTCGAGGGCTTCCGCTGTTTCTCGTATGAGTTCGAAGTTGAGGGCGTTGAGGGCCTTCGGACGGTTTAATCGAATGATTCCGATTGGCGGCTCAGTCTCGACTAGTATGTGGGCGAAAGGCAATCGTTATCGGTGGTGCGTGGTTTGTGTTCTGTATAAAGTGTTAGGATTTTTGTCAGCGTTTGGTCTGGAGGTACTCATAGTATCCTCCCTTGCTCGTCTTCTTTCGTGTAGGATCGCCGAGGTATCCTTGTTGGACCATTTCCTTCAGAAGCTTAGGTGGTATCCATTTACTGTCACTCGTCGCCTTGTAGAGTGATTCTATGTTCCGGAGTCTAGTGTCCAGTCCGACGAAATCTGCCAGTTCGAAGGGTCCCATTGGATGGTTGTAGCCAAGTTTCATGCAAGTATCGATGTCCTGAAGGCTGGCAACGCCGTCCTCTAGTATCTTTGAGGCTTCCATGTAGAGCGTGAGTCCGAGGCGATTGGCGATGAAACCAGGCTCATCTTGGGCCATGACAGGCGTCTTGCCGATCTCGTGGACAATTCGGGACGCTCTCTCGATCGTATCCGGTGATGTTGATGCTCCTCGAATGATCTCGACGAGTTTTGTAACCTGGGCTGGGTTGAAGAAGTGCATGCCAAGGGCTCTATCTCTTTTTGAGATTTTTTGTGAGATCTTGTCGAGGCTCAATGTCGATGTGTTTGACGCTATTATCGCGGCTGGTGGTGCAGCGGATTCGATTCTCTGAAACAGGTTCTGTTTGAGCTGCAGATCTTCGAAGGCGGCTTCGATCACTAAATTCGAGTTTCTGCAGGCGTCGTTCAGCTTGGGAGTAGTCTTGATACTGGCTAGAGCCCTGCTTGCCTGATCCGGAGTCAGTTTTCCCTTTGAGACGGAGGCGTGAACTCCGTATGGTCCGTTTGCTATTTCGTCGATCCCTGTTTTCAGGGCTTGTTGATCCTCATCTGTGACCTCTACTTCGTGACCATGTTGGGCGAATACTTGTGCTATCTGTCGTCCCATCATGCCGAATCCGACAATTGCGACCTTCGTTCTTGATCGACCTAGGCCTTGCCCTTCCTCCTTCGATCTTGGAGAATCTTGAGACGTTCAGCTCTTCGCTGTTTTCCTTCTCTCCAACGTTTTTTTTCCTCAGGCGTCTCCGGGATGACGTCGGGGATTTCGATCGGCTGTCCGTTTTCGTCTATAGCAACGTAGGTGAGGTAGGATGAGCCAGTGTGTGTTATTCTGCCGGTCTTCAAGTCCTCAGCTTCTATTCGGACCCCAACTTCCATCGAAGTTGTTCCAGCGTAGTTAACGGAAGCTTTGAGGCTGAGAAGGTTTCCAACATAGACTGGGTGATAGAAGTCCATGCGGTCGATGCTTGCTGTGACTACAACGGTTCTCGCGTGTCGCAGGGCTGTGACTCCGGCCGCGACATCGACCAGTTTGAGTATTGTCCCGCCGTGGACGTTTCCCATCGGGTTCGCATCCACTGGCATCATCTGGCTGGAGAGAGTGGTCTTGGAGGTGCTTACCGGCTTTGACGGCCTGCTCATATTGCTCAGCCCATCGGGTGATCTAGGGGGACTTTAGCTTTCCCAGAACAAAACCTATGTTGAGGTATCATGTTCTCAATCGAGACTTGAAGCTCGCTGTTGGAAGCGACGAGAAGACCGTTCTAACAGATTTTGTTATCGAGGAGTTGAAGAGAAGAGGTCACGCTGTCACACTCTCCGGTCCGCTGAAGGGCGAGGCGATGGGCTGGCCTGATGTGGGAGAGAAAGTCGGACTAGAGGTGAGCAATAGGAGAGCGGACCAAGGGATTCTATTCTGTTGGACCGGAACGGGCGTCACGATCGCTGCCAACAAGGTCCCAGGGGTCAGAGCCGCTTTATGCTGGGACGCGGAAACGGCCAAAGGCGCTCGCATGTGGGACGATGCTAATGTTCTGGCGATGAGTTTGAGGGCTACCTCGACAGCGGTGGCGAAGGAGATCTTAGACGCATGGTTTTCTAGCGGTCCCGTCAAGACTGGGGTCGATGCGGAGCTCATCGAACGGGCAAGGAGACTCGATTCGAAATACCTCAACGCTCAGCAAACTCAATAAGCAGATCGAGAGGTGCCTAGGATTCCGACCCTGTTTACAGTCTCGGTGCCGTAGGTTGGTAGCTCTGGCTTCATCATTTTGAGGCTCGACTGAATCGGTTTGTCACCCTGTTTTCCGTGGTCGGGTTTGGCTTGGCTATTATCAGGAAGCTATGGGTCAATGGTAGGCTTCCCATGTTGTCGCAACCTTCTGACCCGAATCATCCTTACTGCCGGTACTGCGAAGGGGCGACCTACCATGAATATGACCCATATTTCCACGCTTGGGTGTGCCAGACTTGCTTCGGGGGAATGATTCGAGCAGACAAGAAGGACCCGCTGACAGTTCTAAGGAATGAGCTGAATACTCTGGCTATGAAAATCGCGAAGGAGGGCTACACAGCGGCTGTAAAGGGAAAATTGAAAGAGGTCGCTGGGCAGCTTCAGAAACTTGCCGACCGTCCCTAGTTGCCAACGCAGGATTAGCTAATCGTAGATTCTTGAGACAGCGAATATGCCTCTCAATCCGTGGAAGGCCTGTATCCCTCTTTCATAGATACAGTTGATAATTTATCAGATGAAGAATTGCGGCAGGTGGAATAGTGGTGGGGCCGGTGGGATTCGAACCCACGACATCCGCCGAGTCTATCGTCTACGGGTATCTTCACGCGCTCCCGAATTTCCTCATCCCTCGATATGGGTCGGTGCATATGTTTCCATTGATTCTGGAGCCCGTCGTCATTCCTTTCTAGGACCCAGCTCTCTGGTCGGGTCTGGCTAGACTACGGCCCCGTGCTGTAACGAAGGCTCTGTGCAGTGCCCCACCGAAAGGCGGGTGTCGGAAATTCTTGGTATAAAGGTTAGTCGAAAGACCAGCGAAGAATCGGCCTATTCTTCTTTCTGGGCGATGTATGTTCTTGTCTCAGGCACGTACCATCTTGTCGCCTCTCGGAAACGGTGCCAGAAGTCGTGGAATGTGGATAGGTCTCGTGATTCGACGAGGATCATGCCGTTGTAGGTCGTTCCCCAGATGTGGGCGTATTCTGCTACTATGGCGAGGTCTTTGGACAGTGTCTTCTTGAATCGTGCCCAGTCGGCTGTGGCTTTCTTCTTATCCGCTTCGGATAGGGGTCTTACCCGGTAGAAGATTAGGAAGGCGAATATCAGGCAGGGTGCACCTTGCTCGGGCGCTGTGCCGGGTCTAGATTAATCTAGTTTTCGGCTTAGCTCCCGGGATCTGAGGCATACCTGCGGTTTTGGAAGCGTGGGTTACATGTCTCTTTAGTCATGGACTCCACGAATTCTTCCATGGAGAAGAGTGCTAGACCAGACGTTGTTGTAGGGGTTTCGCTTGAGAAGGGTAGCCGTTTTCACAATCTTTTCCCTTTTCGTACTGGCCATCGGAATCCCCGGTGCCGGAACATTTCGCCCCCAGCCTTATTCTGCCGGGCCGTTAGGGTCGACAGATTATCCTTGGGCGATGTTCCACTACAACCAATTTAGGTCGGGCGCAACGCTGGCGAGCGCGCCCAGCGCTGCGAACCGGATGTGGCAGTTCGCAACCGGATCTTTCGTCTATTCGTCTCCAGCTGT
>VBBV01000019.1 GCA_005883695.1 Candidatus Bathyarchaeota archaeon
GTCTTTGTCCACTCGTCCCACGCCGTAGTCAATTCGGACGCCGGTACTGAGCGCGACTGTGCAGGTTGCTTTCTTTTCTTTGTGGAACCGGATCATGCCTGTTAGATCGAGGCTTGTGAGGACATCGCCGTAGTAGACAAGGAACGTTGAGTCGATATGGCCGCTCGCCTCTTTGAGCGCGTTTGCAGTGCCTGTTCGCGGGCTAATACTGTAGCCAATGTTGACGCCATACTTCGATCCGTCGTCAAGGTGGTTTCGGTATACTTCGCTGTCCTCATCGGATAACAGCATGATGATGTTCCGGATTCCATGGCCTGCGAGATAATTGATCACATAGTCGATGAATGGTTTGCCTGCGATGGGTATCATTCCTTTGGGAACGTAGCTTGTGAGGGGTGAGAGCCTTGTGCCGGCGCCGCCAGCTAAGACAAATGCCTTCAATGGTACCTCGCGGTTTCGCGTGCGGGTCTTCGAGCGGTATAAGGGCTTCAATTGTCTTCAAGTAAGAATTCGCGGGAATGGCGCCTTGACAATGCGGTTACTTTCGCAGTAGTCCGAGGGAGTCTCTCATGCGATGCGAGGGTCGGTCGCTAAGACCCCCTATTTTCCAAAAACCATCTTCCATCTGGTACTGATTTAGGGCGAGACGCCGGATTCAGGGCACAATACTGGCTTGGATGACAATGGAAAGAAGACGACAATTCCGAACGAATTTCGGGAGAGTCCTTAAGGAGCTCCCAGATTCGAGATCAGGGCTGATAATGAGGGATTTCTCTCAGGAAATCTTTTTTTTGTCGTAGTTTTCGATTGGTCGAGGGCGTGATGGGTCCGTGATTCGTGATAGACCGGGAGTCCCTAAAGTCCGATTTATTACTCTAATTAGTAAAAATGTCGACTGGAGAGAGTTCAGTCTCTTCGTAGGTTACGCTGGTAGAGGGCCGCGGCTCATAGAATCCTCTAAATCGGCGTGTTCTTCGTACAACCCATGAACGTACCACACTTGTAGTTCGTGTCCATCAAAATCAGTTGTTTTCGTCGAAAGCACCCTCGCGCCGGGTCTCATGACCCAGTGAGACAAGGCCTCCTCTAATTCCTCTCGCGAAATTTCTGGGAAGGCTGTTTGAAAATCCGCGAAAGTCACTTCAGCCTCGGGATTCAAGTAGGGATCGTGGAATCGCTGGCGGAGGAGTTCGATAACTTTGCCCAGGGGCAGGGTCTTCTCGATCCTTGTAGGCTTGTTCTTCCTCGCTTTGTTGGTCATGAACCATCACATCTGCGCGCTGTTACTTGGAAAATGGCAACGTAAAATATGGCTGTTACAGTACCCGGACCCGGCTGTCGAAGGTAGCCACTTTCCCTATCCTCAGCCGTAACAGGATAGTAGGGTCCTAGTTAATGCTGACCTTTGCCGGCAGGACCTGCTCCACTACTTTGATCGATGCAGTAAGATCGTTCCTTTCCGCGATCAGGGGCCGTAGACTGGGTTCGATAGAACCTTGGGCTAGTTTCAGAGAGGCTTCGTCAAGCTCCCCGCTCTTGTGATCCAACTTCGCATTAACGAGATATTTTGTTAGGCTGGTTATCTGTCCCGTGATCTCGGCTAGCCTCGATCTCATTGAGCTGACTAGGGCGCTTGCAGACTTCACCTTGTCCATGTAGCCAGCCTTCTGGGACTCCAGAAGCTCCGAATAGATCTCGCCATCAATCTCCCTTGAATCTTTCAATGATTCCAGGGCACCAACTCTCTTCCTCAACAAGGTAAGCTCAGAGATGATGTCCTCAGATTCGAGCTTCCACTCCGGCGATATTGTGATAGTTTTCGGTGTTAGCGCTATCTGCCGGGCTTTAGCCGTGAGGATAATTCCGCCTGTGGCTTCTACTTGGACGCCTTCCATCTCGCCGAACGGGTTGCGCTCGATACCGATAACTCGTCCCAGGAGTCTGCCGTAAATGTCGGTCACGCCTCGTCCTAGGAGGGCTTTCGTCTCCAGCTCGGGAGATAGCAACGATATCCTACCTCACTCGATGGGCTGGATTCACGATCTGAGGAATCTCTGGGAATTTCTCCCTCATCTTCTGCTCGGCCACGAGATCCGCCTCTTTCAAGATATGAGCAGACTCATCATTGACCGGGATAGACATTCCATCCGCGTCCACCGCTTCACCAATTTCCATCGTGAGACTTTCTAGCGAGTCCTCAACATCACCTATGCCCGTTGAAATCTCGGGAAGTTTGCCCTCCAGCTCGCCTCTCACCGTGCCGAGGAGTCCCCTGACAGAGCCCATGCTGTGGACCATGTCGCCGAACTGTTCCACTGTCTCAAGACGAAGTAGAGCTTGCTCGAGGCAGATCTGACTTCGGAGCGAAGTTTTGATAAGTTTCCGAATTTGCACGCACTCGTTTGCGAAAACGGTCGCGGTCTGTGTGTCCCGTGCTTCCAGCGCCTTGGTGCACTTATCCCGAAGTGTCTGATCTCGAGATTCCATCTGGGTGATGCTTCGCTCAAGCCTCGTCGTTTGGAGGCGGAGCTTGTGGGAAGCGAACTGGATCCGCTGTTTCATCGGTGTCGGCTTGATCGCTTCCCGAATCCTATCCGTCAATGAGGGATTGTCGCGGAACAATGTTAGTCTCCTATCATTCTGTTTTCAGGTGTGAGAACCGTAGGCGGTCTGAGGTGTACCTGGTGCTTGGCTTGCGACGCTTGGCGAGGCAGGGCTGTTGTCATGAAGATCGTTGTTCCCTGATTCCGGTTCAGTCCTCTGAGGAGAGGGATTAGCAGGTTTGTCGCGGAGCCATCCAAATCGCCTGTCGGTTCGTCGATTACTAGTAGCTCGGGTTTGACAGCCAAGGCCCTTGCGAGGTCGATTCGCCTTCGTTGGCCGGCACTTAGCCCGTCAGGGTACGAGCGTTCGATCTTTTCTAAACCGAAGAATGCGAGAGATTCTTTGATCCTCTCATCACGTTCTTTTCTCGGGATTCCGGCCAGCGATAGTGCTAGATGCAGATTTTGCGAAACCGTCATCTGCGGTAGCGCAGTTGGCCTCTGAAACACGGCCGCCGTCTTAACCAAGCTGCATCGTTTTACGAAGGACTCCCGTGTGACATCGTGGTCACGGAACCTTACCGACCCGTGAATCGGTTTTTCCAATCCCAGGACGACATTGACGAGTGTCGACTTTCCCCATCCGGACCCGCCGAGGACCGCGAGGAAGTCTCCTTGATCCAATTTCAGGGAAACGCCTTGATCGTAGAGCCGCAGGACCCTTCTGACTGAAGGGTATTCGACTACCACTGACCTGGTTTCGATCATGGATGGCATGTTTCGCTAGCTCTTGTAGTTCTCGACGAACGAAGAGGATCTTATTCTGCGAAGGCTCGGGAGTGAGTAGAACAGGCCTCCTGCGAGCAAGAGAACGAGCAAAGGAAGGATTAGTTCGGGAAAGGAAGTCGTTGTGAGGAATCCTTCCAGTATTACTGGAGAGAATGCGACCAGAGCGACGATTGCTCCTCTGAAGAAGTAGCGTAGGAGAATCTGCCAGCTGGAACCTCCGTAGGCGAAGAGGGCTAATTCCTCCTTTGTCCGTCTCGTCGTGGTGGAAACAGAAGCT
>VBBV01000036.1 GCA_005883695.1 Candidatus Bathyarchaeota archaeon
GTATTGATCAATTGCTCGGTCGTATTGCCGGCTCAAGTAGAGAACATGCCCGACCCCAGTATTGATTGCGAGAGAAAGAGGGTCAAGTGCCTCCGCACGGCTCATTTCTGCTAAAGCCTCGTCGAATCGTCCTTGAGATTTCAAGGAGTCGGCGTAGAATTGGTGGGCTGGTGCATTGCTGGGGCTGAGTTCGATGGCTCGCTTGAATTCTTTCTCGGCGCTTTCCCAGTCCCAGTCATACTGGAACCTTACAGCTCCCAATGACGTATGTGCTTCGGCGAGTCTGTTGTCGATTTCGAGCGCTTTCTCCGCAGCGGTCCTTGCCTTTGGAAAAGCCTCTTTCGGCGGTAGAAATTCTAGC
>VBBV01000037.1 GCA_005883695.1 Candidatus Bathyarchaeota archaeon
ATCTGGATTTCTAGCTCGTCTGCTACCTTGTGAGCGATCTCGCTCTGGACTTCGAAAATATCTTCTAGGTCTCTGTCGTATTTCTCGGTCCATAGTTGTTCTTCTGTTTTCGGGTCCGCTAGCTGGACTGTGATTCTGATCTTGTTTCCGGCTCTTCTTACGCTTCCTTCGAGTATGGCTGAGACGTTGAGTTCTTTGCTGATCTCGCTGATGGGTTTCTTGGTGTCCTTGTACCTCATTACCGAGGTTCGCGCTATGACTCTCAATCCTGCGATCTTCGAGAGAGAGGAGATGAGTTCTTCTGTCATGCCGTCTGAGAAGATCTCATCTCTAGCGTCCTGACTCATGTTGGCTAGTGGGAGGACTGCTATTCTGCGATTGTCCGGTTGTTGTTGCAATTCTATTGTCGTCCTTCGTTATTTGGTGTACTTGTGTGGCGAGGGTTCGTTTCGAAGCTTAAGCTTGATGATTCGATTCTTCTGGAGACCAGAGCCTTGGGCGTTTAGAGCAGAGAGAAGAATTCGCCAATTTTCAGCCCAGTTTTTCCCTGAAAGCCTTTTCACTCTTCAACCATAGACCGCTTAGCGCGTATTGAATGGTAAGATATCGGGTTCTCAGAAGGAAGGATGTTCCCGAGGTTCAGTCTGTCGCTTTGAAGGCGTGGACGTTCGCGTATCGTAGATACGGTCTATCACTCAGACTGATCAGAAGGTTTGTCTCTGAACGATATTCGACAGATAGCTTCGATCAAACCGTATTCCCATCGATCGAGAAGGGAGAAGCCCAGTTTTACCTCGCGACCGAGAAAGGAAAGATCATCGGCTACTCCAATACGGGTCGAGGAGTCTGGGGATGGGAACTCTACCGAATCTACCTTCTACCTGAATACATAGGCAGAGGAGTCGGTAGGAAACTTCTCCTGCTGTGCGAAGACTTTCTACGAGAGAAGAAGGCTAGAAAATACCACGCTTACGTCTGGGAAGAGAACAAGGCAGCTCTGGATTTTTACAAGAGAAACGGCTTCGCCAGGCTAGAAGGAAAGAACAAGAACAAAGTCGAAATATGCATAGAGAAAAAACTGACGAAATCCATGCCTTTGTCTCAAAAACAACAGACTCGCCATTAATACTATACAGGCGTAAATTGCGACGCCTATCAACAATATTTCCTGCTTGACTGATGCATCGAATATGGGCATGATGCTCTGCCCGTCCCGGAGCCGATGCTTTCAAAGCAGCTCTCCTCCAAGGATAAGCTCGCCTTTCGGATAGCTATTCTCCTGGCGTAACTTTTCTCGCTCCTAACTATTCTTCTTCGCCAACTATTTTTTCTGCTAACGATTATGCGACTTCGCCCGGGGCCGGTCGATTTTTCCCGTCCGCGCTCTTCGCGGCGGGAGAAATGGCAACCTGATCTGCTTAGGCTAGATAGACGAGGCGGAAACGTAACAGTTAAGCCGTTTTAAGGAGCAGTTTTTGCTCCACCGGTTTTGGCTCAAGGTAGAAAAACGTCCAACCACAGAACCCACAAACATCAGAAAGACGTTAAACGTCCGACAACGACATATCAGTACGTTTCTCAACGCGATCAACAATAAAACCCTCGACCCTCAGCAGGTGGTCTCTTTTTCCGCGCCCCGCGCCCTTCGCGGCGAGATCCCCTCCGGACACAATCGCCCATTATCAGCCCTGATTCTGAATCCAAGCCCACGATTTCTAGAACACGATCTTCCACGCTGATCCCAAGGGGAATACACGGAGATCGAGAAATTCCTATAACTTTTGCAAGACCCCCGCGACGCAGGAGTGGTTGAGAGGAAGCTTTCTGATACGAAGGCCACGGTAGCAGAGGTGGAAGTTCAGTTAGTCTTCCTCGTAGGGGAACTTCTTCTTGGAAGCCTCGGGTGGCATCCCAACCGGCTTCTCTTTCGTCTCCTCTTTCGGAGAAGAGACCGGAAGCTTCGTGGGTTCAGATGGTTTCAATTCTGGTTTCGACTCTGACTCGTCAATGACGGTCGGCGGCTTAGCAGATTTCGGCTCGATGGAAGGACTGGAAGTCGCTTGTTCGTTCGCTGAGCTTTTGATAGGGAATGTCGGGCGGACGATGGGGCGCGGAGCCTGCCTTGTTGGAGAAGAGGGTTTCTGGTTCATCGGTCCAACGATCACACTTGGAGGCGGCATCCTTGGAGCAGGAACCGGAATGTAGGGCTGTCGGAGTCCACCTGATTCTGAAGCGATGGGCGCGATCTTCTTCGGAGTAGCCGATGGAGTTAGGACGCCGGTTGTCTCCCCGACGTACTTTGGGCTGTCCTCCCAACCAGAAGACTTTGCTGAGGGTGCGATAACCGTTGGTCTTTCGGAAAACTTGTCGCCTGAATCTTGGCCCGACACTGAGGATCCGGTCTTTTCAGAAATTACCAGAGGTGGTTTTGCCGGGTTCTGGATCGTGGGCTTCATTTCTATCCTCGGCGGGGGAAATCTTGTTTCATGCTGGAAAGGAGCCTCAGAGATGCTTGGACTGAGAGTGTTAGGCATAGGCGGCCCCGCTTCGAGAGGAGTCCTGAATGCCTTTTCCCAAGACCCTTGACGTGGCTCACTCGGCGGTGCCATTGCGGCTGAGAAGCTTGGCGCCGGAAGACCTGGAACGGAGATGCTCGACGACAATGCTGGAGTACCTGGTCGAACCTTTTCCACCTTCTCCACCCGCAGTTCGGCTACCTGAGCCTCCAGGACCAGGTTCCTCTTCATCAAGTTCTCCAGCATCTGCAAAGCCCTCTCCAACCGGATACCGGGGCGCAGGCCGCGGTGAAACTTGAAGGCAAGCGTGATCGCGAACGCTGCGATAATTACCATGACCGCGATATCGACTGTGGTGAAAGCGAGTTGTGGAAATCTTGTGAGCTGATCCGCTAGACCAGCACTCACAGTAGGATTGTTAGCGTAGACGAGGAAAATCCAGTAGGAAAGCCACCCGACTAGCGCTGTCTCGATGGCCACCAGCTTGATCAGTAGCCTTCTCAAATAGACACTTCCCTTGCCCGCCGAGATTGGAATACTCGTACGTCCAAGTAGCCAAATCCTTGTTGTAACCCCCAGATTCTCCTCAAGGTCTCTACGTCCTCTCCCCTACTCCCCGATCCTTTTTCAGCGTCTTCAATATCGTATCAAGCGCTGTGTCCCAATCCATCTCCCCGCCCGTGGGATTCGCCTCGGAATTCTTGTTGTCCGCCGTCCGTTGTCCCTCTGAGGTTCCACTTTGATCCGGGCGGAATGATGGAGGCTCTGAAGCGTCCTTACTTTGAGCCGCACCACCGGTTTCTCCTCTCTCAACTGGCTTCGGGGGACTCCACGGTTGAGGCTGCTGTCCACCAAAAGGCGGCGCAGGTCTTCCTTGCGGGGGCGGTCCAGGAGGACGTGGCTGATCGGATCGGAATGGTGGGGGAACTCCAATAGGGCCCGGTTGTCCTGGCCTCGGTGGGTTGGGATAGCCAAGCGGCCTTGGACCACCCTGACTAGGCGGGAAAGGTGGTCGCTGTCCAGACGGACCCGGAACTGGACCGGAACCGGGCCGAGGAGGGCCTCCTTGAGGGGGAGGAGGGCGAGGCCCAAAACCTTGGCCCGGCGGCTGAGTCCACTTCTGGGGAGCGGCAAGCCCGGGTTTCGGAACCGGGTCGGTCCACTGACCTCCTGCTTTCTGATCCGGTGGCACCCACTTCGAAACCGGGAACGGCGTCTGAGATGCTTGAGGAGGTTTCGGAACCTGCCCCACCGGACCACCGAAACCGGCAGGTTCAGCTCCCGGTTTCACATCTACTTGACTTGGCCTCGGAAAAACTGTTGAGTTAGGACCACGCTCGCCTGACTGACCTGGTTCAGGCTTCCATTGGGACGGAAAACTCATCCGTGATGGCTCAGGCGGAATCCTGTTGATAGGTTGGGCGCTCTCACCGCGACCCGGCGCTGACGGCGGAGGAACAGGAAGCGAAGGCCTAGAAGCTTGCTCCGGTCTAAATTGGTCCCTGAGCGTGGAGTTCAAGATCGAAGTCGAAGGCTGAGTCACCTGGTCTAGTCTCTGAGACGTGGAAAGAAAGGGTGTAACAGTCCTCGAACCAACTGACATCGAGGATGGAGCTGTACCATGTGCCCCGCCACTCGAAGGCGTTGAGCTCTTTGGCAGAGGAGGAACGGCATATGCAGTGTGACGAGAAACCTGGCCCGGGGGAGGTCCTGTGGGCATGATCTTGCCCTGGGAGGACGACGAAAGACTTCCAGGGACCTGCACAGGCCTGCTCGACTTGAACAACTTTGCTTTCTCTAGTTTTCCAGTCCCGTCTCCCGTGTGTCTTCTCTTCAGGAGAAGGTATCCTAGGCTTGAGCCGCCGCCGAGGCCCGCTGTCAAGACGATGAAGGGATAGACTGGTCCGAGGGTGACGTCGACGTAGGAGTGGAAGTATGCGTCGTAGTAGTACTGGTTTACCAGCCAGAGGCTCAAGATTACGTTCACAGCAATCGACGCGATCGTGGTTATGCCCAGTTTTCTCATCAGTAATCATCCTCGACCTTCTTCCTCACCCTTGTTGACCGAAGGCTGGTCCTCACAGTGGAAACCAGTCTTGTGAAGCCGTAGCCTGAAGCAACCATCAACACAGCGACCAAGAAGACTGGATTGAACGACCCGAAGTACTGCTGCTCGTACACATTGTAGAAGTACTCCACGATTAGCCATGTACCGAAGAAGAGCACGATGAAGTACTCGAGTAGAGAGGTGAAAAGAGCGGTCTGGTAGACCCCGATTCCGGTAGACTCTTCACTAGGCCAGCCCAACAAGTTTTCTATGTGCCTCCTACTACTGCTCTTCGTGGGTTGGGCCTCCTCTCCCTCAACCCCCAATAATACTCAACGCATCAGCACAACCAACAGGACTCACATTAAGGGTGTTGTAACCTGAGAAACCAAAAACCAAGTACATTAGAGCCTCCGATCTCGATTAGCTTCGGAAGCGTCTCAGCTCTAAATCAGAAGCATTCCATTTGCAGTTTAAATAAGCTGGAAACAGATTCCAAGATCATACTAGTTTGAGTGAGACTGCAGTGACTCAGGAGGCCGTCCGGAAGTACGAGGTTGTAGAAGACCTACCGGGCGTTGGACCTTCGACATCTGAGAAACTGAAAGAGCTTGGTTTTCACACCATCGAGAGCCTCGCAACAGCCACAGTGAGAGAACTTGTACCTGCGGGAATAGGAGAGAAACAAGCCGCAAAAATCATCGCTGAAGCTAGAGATAGCATCTCACTCTCCTTCGTAAGAGCAGACGAGCTCATGAAGATGAAGGCGAGTGTACGACGTCTTACAACCGGAAGCAAAGCTTTCGACGGATTAATCGGCGGTGGACTCGAGTCGCAGACTATCACAGAGGTCTATGGAGAATACGGTGTGGGCAAGTCCATCCTCTGCCACCAACTAGCGATCAACGTCCAACTACCGGTCGACAAGGGTGGCCTGGATGGAGGCGCTTTGTACCTTGATACGGAACAAACCTTCCGCCCAGAATGGATCGTGCGAATGGCCAAAACAGCAGGACTGGAGCCCACCGATGTCGCGCAGAGGATTATCTATTCAGAAGCCTACAACTCCGACCATCAGATACTTCTCTTGGAGAAGGCGGACCAGATCATCAAAGACAACAACATCCGCCTGATCATAATCGACTCTCTGACATCCCACTTCAGAAGCGAGTATATCGGCAGAGAGATGCTCGCAGAGAGACAACAACGCCTCAACAACCACATGCACCGTCTAATCCGCCTCGCACGAGGGTTCAACGCCGTCGCCATAGTCACAAACCAAGTCATGGCGAAACCTGACCAGTTCTTCGCCAACTCCGTAGACGCGGTCGGCGGACACATAGTAGCTCATACAAGCCATACGCGAGTGTTTCTCCGCCGAGCTGCCAACGGCCCCATACGGATAGCCCGACTTGTCTCAAGCCCATACTTGCCCGAGGGCGAGAGAATCTTCAAGGTCACGGAGGGAGGAATAATAGATGTCTCAGAAGAGGACGAAGTTAAACGGCGTCGATAGCGGAGGACCGAACGTGATCCCACAAGTTGCAGTGAACAGGTTTCTTGAACATGTAGAAGCAAGAGCCTGGACAGATGCGGAGAAAGAACTCGATGTCATTCGACAAAAATCGGACAATTCTCAGTGGTCAAGAGGGTACGTCAAGGCGCTTGAAGGATTGATGCTGACTTACCGGAACAACGATGACAAATACGTATTTCTGCCAAGAGTCCTAGCCAATAGGACAGAAGACACAATCAGCAATCTCAAGAAAGAGTTCTCTGAATTTGCTGCTAACGAGCTGCACGGTGAGTATGATCGAGGGTATTTCAAAGCCCTCGATGACTACTTTACTTTGTTGGGCAACATGAAGAACCAACGAGCCCCTGTCGAAACGCCTCCACCCGAGCAGGCGACTCTTGACCAATCAACTCCTAGTACGGGCCAGGGTTAATGATCGTGTTTAGCAGGATCGTTGTGAACAGGAACCAGATGATGTAGCTGCCGATTCCCAGCGTTATGTGCTTGTTTGGACCCTTCAACTCAGTCGGACCGTAACGCAAGACGTATTTGACGAGGAAAACGGAGATCGCGTAGATTCCGATTCCCATACTGATCGCAGAAGCCGTTCCCTGAACGACGTCCGGTCCATGAAGACCCAGTGTATTGTACAGCACTCCCGCAAGCACAGCAAACCCGAGACGGGTCCAGTAGACGAGAGTGGTTGGAGCGATCATGCGGGTTTTCGGAGGCTCAGAAGGCTCAAGAGTCAAATTCGACCCCGGACCCGCAACCAATAACGATCGCCGAAAAGTCAAGGGCGACGCAGATAATGTTTGCCTCATCATTGCATGAAGATTTTATAGAAGCCGAAAGATGGCCATCTCGCATTGTCGGTCCATGAGGCAGAGCCAGACATTCTCGTACGCGACATAATGTCACGACCACCGATAACGGCGAAGGAGACCGAGACTGTTGCCGGAGTGTCTAAGCTAATGGGCAAACACGACATCGGCTGCGTAATCATCGTTGACAAGGCCGGAAATCCGGCAGGAATAATCACGGAAAGAGACATTGTGCAAAGAGTGGCCGCAAGAAACGTTCTCCCGTCTGAGCTGAAGGTTGCACAGACGATGTCGAAGCCGGTAGCAACCATCAGCCCGGGGGCTACCGTTAATGATGCTGCCAAATTCATGAACCATCGCAAGATTCGGCGGCTCGCCGTAATCGATGGGGGAAAACTGGTAGGAATCGTGACCATGAAGGATATCCTGCAGGTGACACCGGCCATAATCGACCTCGCCACGGAGAAGAGTCGAGCTGGACTAGAGAGCCCACGGACACGCGATTCACTGGGGGGGTACTGTGATGAATGCGAAACATGGTCAGATAGCCTCGTCCAGAGAGACGGGATCTTCCTCTGTTCAGATTGCTCAAGGGACCTTGGACAACCTGAAGAGGCCTAAAGACGAAGTACACACAGGTCGGCCTAGCCTACTCATTCGAGACATCCATATTTGGACCAAGAACGATCTCATCAGAGGCTCGATCCTCATCGAAGACGGAAGGATTCAGAGGATCGCACGAAGAATTCCTGAGCGAGCTGACGAAGAGATTCTGGCTCGACGATTGGTGGCACTGCCTGGGCTCGTTGACGCCCATGTTCACTTGCGCGATCTGAGCCTTTCCTACAAGGAGGATTTCACAAGCGGAACTGCCGCCGCCGCGGCGGGAGGGTTTACCACTGTTTTGGACATGCCGAATACCCTGCCACCTACCGACTCCGCCCACCGTCTCCGAGAAAAGATACGGAGAGCTTCACGAAAAATTCTGGTGAACGTAGGCTTCCACACTGCCGCCGTCAAAGATCGAAGCGCGGCGAAGGAGATGAAACTCGCTGGGGCGTTCTCGATGAAACTCTACCTCCCGAAACCCATTGCCCCGTTGGACGTGGGGGACGACCGCGCAATCGTCCAGGTTCTCAAAGCTGCGAAAGAAGCATCACTCCCGGTCACGGTTCATGCGGAAGACGCATCCCAGATCGAAGGGACCAGAAGGATTCGGACCTTCAAGGAACTGGTTAGATCCCGACTGGGAAACGTTGAAACGAGCGCTATGAGCAGGATGCTGCGACTGCAGAGGCAAACTGGCTCTCGCGTTCACTTCTGCCATCTTACCCTCCCGTCTAGCGTCTTGGCAATAGACAATCTGCATTCGAGCCGATTATCCTCGGAAGTCACCCCGCATCACACTCTACTCTCCGAAGACTCCGTGGAGACGCTAGGCTGGAAGTCGTGGATGGTGCCCCCTCTTAGACCTCGGCAAGTAAGTAACAGCCTGTTTCGGGCAATGGCAACTGGTATCGCCACAATTATTGCCACAGATCATGCGCCGCATACTATCAGAGAAAAACAACATTTGCCTCTAAGGAGCCCACCGGGAATACCGGGACTCGAAACGGCTATGCCTGTGATGCTGACGATGGTCAACAAAGGAAAGCTGTCTCTTGGACGATTGGTTTCGCTCCTCTCAGCCAATCCCGTGAAGGTGTTCGGTCTCGGTTCGAAGGGAAGGCTGGAGAATGGAGCAGATGGCGACGTGGTTTTGATCGATATGAAAAAGAGAGGAAAGATAGACCCTGAGAAATTCTTCTCAAAAGCACACTACTCTCCATTCGAGGGTTGGAAGACACAAGGTTCTGTCCAGACCACGATTGTAAATGGGTCAGTTGTTTACCGCGAGGGAGAGATCATGGGAAAGCGAGGCGGCGGCAAGGTGCTGAGAAATGGAAGATGCTGATGAGGTTTCTCGTTGACGGAATGCTAGGTGGACTAGCAAGGTGGTTGCGGATACTAGGACAAGAGGTAAGATACGACTCGAGTGCGACTGACAACGACCTCCTGCGAATCGCCGATGAGGAGAACATGGTCCTGCTAACGAGAGACCAAGAATTGTACCGGCGAGCACTAGCCAAGAAGATAACGTCCGCTCTCGTCCTAGGCGAAACGGAGGAAGAGAGATTGGCTCAGATGGCTAGCACCTTCGGCGTACTCTTGGATGCCGACATGGCTGAGACGAAGTGTCCAGAATGTGGATCGGACCTAAAAGAGACACCGAAGAATGTCTTAGCGGGCGAAGTTCCACTAGCAAGCCTCAAGCTGTACGACAAATTCTGGAAGTGCACCGATTTGAACTGTGGAAAAGTGTATTGGGTCGGAAACCACTGGAAACAGATACGTCAAACTCTCGATGATGCAAGGAAGTTAGCAAGATCAGTACGATGATGAATCTGCTATCAACGGAAGAAGGAAGGATACTTGTCGGGACTGCACGGCAAGCTATAACACATCACCTAGACGGAAAAAACTTCGACCTAACTGATCTTGCAAATTCCGTATTATCCATCCGGCGAGGAGTATTCGTCACACTATTTGACCATATTATGAGCCGACGGCTGCGAGGTTGTATTGGTAGCCCGTTCCCGAAGACCTCGTTGCTGAATGAGACGGTGCGTTGTGCGGTCGAAGCGGCTGCAATGGATCCGAGATTTGCGCCTCTACGGCAGGACGAGTTCCTGCGAAGTATTGCCGTGGAGGTGACTGTTCTTTCACCCCTCGAGCACATCATGGTCAAGAGTCCGCTGGACTTGCCTTTGAACATCAAAGTTGGACGAGATGGCTTGTTTGTGGACGGGGTCGGAACCAGAGGGCTTCTGCTGCCGCAGGTTGCGGTAGACGAGGGCTTCGATGAGGAGGAGTTTCTCAACGAGTGTTGTTTGAAGGCTGGGCTGATGCCTGATGCGTGGGTGACTGGCAGCGTGAAGGTTGCTCGGTTTCAAGGGCAGATCTTTTCAGAGGAAGTGCCAGGGGGGAGAGTGTTCGAGAGGAAGCTGAGAGGGATGGGACGTAAGGGTTGAGATTGTATATTGGGCCTTGCGGGCTTGGCCTCGGGCATATTACCCGGTGCGACGCGATTGCCCGAGAGTTCTCGAACGGGAACGTGGATGTCTTGTTCTCGTCGTATCTTGACGCGTTGGATTATCTGAAGCGTTCCGGTTTTACCTACTTCAGTGCGATTCCCTTGTCATTCCGAACTAGGGAAGATGGAACGATTGATCCGAAGATGACGATGAGCCAGAACGGTGTAACTGTGGGATTGTGGGATTTCATACGCCAGCTGATAGGAGAAGTCCGACAGATCTCCGCGTTTGGGCCTGATGTCGTCATATCTGACACGAGAATCTCTACTCTCATTGCTGCTTTCATTCTGAGAAAGCCTAGAATTCTGATTCTCAACCAGTACTCTGTGCAGATGCCTAAGGATAACAGAAAACATAGATTGGCGGATAGGCCGATGCTTTTCGCGGCGAAGATTATCTGGAGGTATGTTTCCGCAATGCTGGAGCTGGCATGGGGCGTAAGCGACCTGATCATTGTTCCAGACCTCAAGGCTCCTTACACGATCTCAAGGTACAATCTGGCGATCCCACCTGGAATTAGGAGAAAGGTTCGGCTAGTCGGACCACTAACGCCATCTAGGCACAGTTTTCCAAACGGGGCCCGACATTCAAGTACAAAAACACCATTGGTCTTCGCGTGCGTTAGTGGTCCTGCGACAGACCGGAAGTATCTTGTGAACAAACTGACAGATATCCTCAAGGAGTTTCCTGGAGATTACGAGCTGATTCTGAGCTGCGGCGATCCGAACGGATCGTTTGGGGAAAAGAGAATCGGGAACCTCACGGTTCACGAGTGGATGACAGAGCAGTCGTATTGGAGGACTTTCGAGCGCGCGGACGTGATTGTCTCAAGGGCTGGGCATGAGACGATTATGAAGGCTATCTCCGAGGGAAAGCCGTTGGTGCTGATTCCTCCACCGAACCATACGGAGCAGGCGAATAATGCAAAGCGGGCAGAAGAACTCGGAGTAGCGGTTGTACTGGATCAATCTAGGCTGGACGTCAGAGAGCTGGCTGGGGCGATCTCGAGGAGTCTGAAGGATAACAGGGAGAATGCGCAGAGGCTGAGTGAAACGTTGGGCTCCGAGAGTGGCATCGGAGCAGTGGTCGATGCTGTTTCCCAGCTGGTAGCTGACAGGTAGGGCTGTTCGTAATCCTTTTGCCGCGGGGGCGGGTTACAATACGGGTAAGAGAGATTTTCGTGCCTCAACAGGAGGATTTGAACAACCTCAGGAATCTGGTCGGGGCAGAGAACGTTCTGGCTGAGTGCACAGGGGTGAACTATACGGTCTACGTGACGGATTCGAGGTTGCTGGTTGGGAAGAGGTTTGCGCTTGGAGAAAAGTACGTGAACGTTCCCCACGCCGAAGTGAGCACGCTGGAGCTGATAACCAAGAGTCTAATCCCGCCGTTGACCTATGCTGTTCTAGGGGCGATAGCCGTCTTTCTTGTATGGTGGTTTCCTGGTCAGGCCAGGCTTAGCCTGCCTCAGGCGCCATTCGACCTAGTGCTCATAGGCACCTTCGTCGTGTTCTTGGCCGCGGTGATGGCTACTGGGTGGAGGAGAAGGGTGGCGGTGCTGAGGATCGGGATCTCGGGAACCAAAGACCCTATCACAGTGAAGCTTGTTGCTGCGTCGAAGGCTGAGGGCGTGTTCAAGGCTCTGAAAGGATAGCTTGCTTTTCACGAAGGAAGAACCGCTGCGCTGCGACCGGTGAACGTGGGCTCTCAGCGTTTTCACGAAGGGCGGGGCGCGGGAAAAAAGGACCCCCCGGGGGTCGCATATTAGTTAGCAGAAAAAAAATAGTTAGCGGAAAAGAATAGTTAACAGAAAAAGAAAAATTACAGAAAAGAAAGAATTATTGGAAACTGAACTCGTTTTGCTCGTTGAGGAACTAAGGGAAGGAAAAGATTGCTAGACGAGAAGGTCACGGAAAGAGCAGATTCTTACTGAGTGCGCACATTTTCTGATCGAATCGATGGCATAGAATGCTTAATGGCTCTAGGGTCCGGGTGAGTCAGTGCCTTGAGCCGGGAGATCAAACTGGGCGACCGGGTCCTGCTCTACCAGGACGTTCGCCGCAAGTGGATTGCAAAGGTAGAGCCGGGAAGGTTTCATACCCACCGGGGCTATTTCGAGCTAGCCGAGCTAGTGGGCAAGGAGTACGGCGGGTCCATTCGGACAAGCATGGGCCAGAACCTTGCCGTGTTCAAGCCACGAGCACTCGACATTGTCGAATCGTTTGACCGTCCAACCCAGATCTTGTACCCGAAGGATATCGGTTACGCGCTGTTTCAACTGGGAATAGGGAACGGGGATAGAGTGTTGGAGGTCGGGACTGGAAGCGGCGCCCTAACATCCGCTCTCGCCAGAAGCGTAGCTCCAGATGGCCAAGTGTTCACCTACGAGATGAGGCCAGAGTTCCTGCGAGCCGCAAAGGCGAACGTCAACAAGGCAGGATTTGGCCCGTTGGTGACTTTTCACAACAAAGACCCGACCGAGGGATTCGAGGAAAAAGAGGCAGATGCTGTCGTTGTCGATCTCGGCGACCCATGGAGAATGATAGGAGCCGCATGGAGAGCGCTGATCGGAGGGGGAATGCTCGCAGGATTCACTCCCACCATAAACCAGCTTGAGAAGCTCGCTGTAGCACTTCGTGAGGGAGGTTTCATGATCTTGGAGGCAGTGGAACTGCTTATGCGGGAGTTCAAGACGGAAGCTGGAAAGGTGAGACCGGAGACGAGGATGATAGGACACACGGCATACGTGACGATTGCGCGGAAGCTTCTTCCAGTTGCTGACGTGTGAATCATCTATATACGGGACCGTTCAGGGAACACACCAGTAGCGGGTGCGACAACGACGGCCACTAAGACGACGATAGCAGGGACGGAAATACACGACATTCTAAGAGGCATAATGGTCGTGATAGCAGGCGCGCTAATGATCCTGCCAGCGTATCTGAACTACGAGCTGTTCCACCGACTCAACCTCGACATCACAGTCTCAATGTCGATCAGCCTAACATCATTCGCCCTCGGAATACTCATCTTCATCCTCGTCGTAGGCAAGGAAAGGATAGAGGAACCGAAGAAACAATAATCGCACCGCAAGACTCGCAATATCGATTCTCGGTCAACATCCTTATCTGCGTCCCGAGTTCCGGAACGCCAAGCATGAAGCAGTATGATCTCATCATAATTGGTACAGGATCGGCGATGAACATCGTCGACCCGATGATACAGGAAAATCCGAACATTCGGATCGCGGTCATCGACAAGGACGAGCCTGGAGGCATCTGCCTGACCCGTGGCTGTATCCCCTCGAAAATACTGTTGTACCCTGCAGAACTGGTGAGAACTATTGAGAAAGCGCGAGACCTAGGCGTCGACGCAAGGATCGCTAGTATCAATTTTCATATGGTTATGGAGCGGATGCGGACCCTCATCAACAATGACATTGACCAGATAAGAGAGGGTTTGTCCAGCTCGAAGAACATTGACTACTACCACGCTCCCGCAGAGTTCGTCTCGCCATACACCATGAGAGTTGATGGCGCCGAGATTACGTCCAAGATGATATTCCTGTGTATCGGGTCAAAGATTAACATCCCACCGATCAAAGGACTTGACAAGGTCAAGTACCACACGAGCGACACGGTCCTCAAACTAACAAAGCTAC
>VBBV01000038.1 GCA_005883695.1 Candidatus Bathyarchaeota archaeon
CACATATTCTGTCAAAGGTCTGATGAGTCTGTTGTCGGCGTACTGTTCGTAGATATGAGCGATCCAACCAGATACCCGGTTGCATGCAAAGACGGCCGGCATCAAGTCCTTGGGAACTCCAAGCGCGTTTAGGACGACCGCCGCGTAGAATTCGATATTGGGCCATAACTTTCTCTTGTCCATAACGATCCTCTCCACTTCTTCGGCAATGTCGAGCCATTTCCTGCTTCCCCCGCGTTCTTCAGCCAATTTTTCCGCGATGTTCTTCAGTATTCTGGCTCTTGGATCATAGGTTCGGTAGATTCTGTGGCCGAACCCCATTATCCTCCTGCCCGCGGCGAGTTCGCTGTCGACGTATGCCTCGACTTTTTCTATTGTCCCGATCTCTTCGAGCATCTCCATCACGCGCTGGTTTGAGCCTCCGTGGAGGGGACCCGCGAGAGTAGCGATGGCACTCGTGACCGCCCCTCCGAGGTCGGCGAGAGTAGAAATTGCCACGACGGCGGCGAAGGTAGAAGCATTCATTTCGTGGTCAGCGTAGAGGATGGAGAGCGTGTCAAAGGCGCCTCTTGACACCTCATCTGGTTTCTTTCCCGATAACCCGTAGAGAAAATTCGCAGCGTGTCCCACCCGCGGATCCGGCCTGACCGGAGTCTTTCCCTTCCTTATTCGTTCGTAACTGGCCACGATAGTCGGAAGAGTAGATGTGAGTTGCAAAGACTCGCGGCGGTTAAACTGGTCAAACGTCTCTCCTTTTTTCCTAGGGAACGTTGCCATGTAGGAAACAGCTGTTCGGGCAACCTCCATCGGGATCGCCCCCTTCGGTATACCCCTTAGGAGTTTCAGGACTTCTGCAGGGAGGGAACGATGAGCTGTGAGTTGTCGCTTGAATTCTGAAAACTGGGCCTTGTTGGGAAGGTTTCCATTCCAGAGCAGGTATGTAACCTCCTCGAAGTTGGACTTCGCCGCAAGCTCGTTAATATCAATCCCTCTATACCGGAGGATCCCTTGCTCTCCGTCGATGAATGTGATAGAACTCTTCGCAATAACAACCCCTTCCAGACCCTTCTCGATCTCAGTTGTTATCATTCTCACCATCGAACCGTTGGAATGGTATTACTGGTAGCACCGATTCTAGTCCTAGTTAAGGAATATCAATGACACGAAGAACACGTCGAACCTTCAACTCGGCCACGGTAACTGAGAAAGCCTTTTTCAACGGCAATTCGACGACCCTCCGACCAAGAGAACTCTCATGACGACAAAAGTGCACAAGATCGCAGTTCTACCTGGAGATGGAATAGGGCCGGAAGTTGTTGACGCCACACTCATGGTCTTAGACGCCGTCCAAAAAACCGGACTAGTACACTTGGAGTATCTGAAGGGCGATGCAGGATTCCACTCGATCGAAAAATTCGGCACAAACCTACCGGAGAAAACGGTTGAGATGATGAAGCGAACGTCTGCCTGTCTGAAGGGCCCGATGACGACGCCGGAAGAGCCTGGAACACCTCGGAGCGCCGCTGTGACGATGCGCTCTCTCTTCAATCTATACGCTAACGTTCGCCCTGCGCGGACCCTTCCCAACGTGACCGCTCTAAAACCTGCGATTGATTTGATAGTGGTGAGGGAGAACACTGAAGGATTGTATTCTGGCAAGGAATTCGAAGTCACTACAGGGGTCGGTGTGGCGATGAAGATCATCACCCGAGCCGCCTCGGAGAGAATCGCAAAATTCGCGCTCGAACTCGCAATGAAACGGAGAAAGAAGCTCGCGTTCGTACATAAGGCGAACATTCTGAAGATCACCGATGGCATCTTCAAACAATCAGTCCTCGAAATCGCCAAGGACTATCCAGACGTGGAGCTTGAGGACCTCCACATTGACGCTGCGGCTATGCAGTTGATCAGACGACCGGAGAGCTTTGATGTAATGGTGACGATGAATCTCTATGGAGACATTCTCTCCGACGAGGCCGCGGCAGCTGTGGGGGGCTTGGGAGTTGCTGCTGGCGCGAACATTGGGGAGAGCTATGGCATGTTCGAGCCCGTTCATGGTTCTGCGCCGAAGTACACCGGCCAGAACAAGGTGAACCCAGTGGCGACAATTGAAGCGGCACGGATGATGCTTGACTATCTAGGTGAGAGCAAGGCTGCGAATCTAGTTGAGAAGGCAACGATTCAAGTGTTAAAGGAGGGGAAGGTGCTGACTTACGACCTTGGCGGAAAAGCGCGAACCAGTGACGTGGGCAAAGCGATAGCTGAAAAAATCGTGTCCTTGAAGTAGGATTCTACATTCGTTCGGCGAGTTCTAGGCCAAGTAGCCCTGCAAGGGTCTTCAAGACTGTTCTGACAGCGAGGACAAGCGCCACCCTTTGCCATTTGAGTTGGTTGTCGGTGACGTGGGAGATATCGGATTTTTCGTAGAACTCGTGGAATCTCTGGGCAAGAAGGTTGGCGTATAGACAGAGCAAGGTTGGGTTAAGGTCATCAGCAGCCCTCGAGAAGGTTTCAGGAAACTTGGACAGCTCCAGAACCAGGGCTTGTTCGGCGGGGTCGTTCAACAGGCTGAACGTTTTTGGCTGTGTTATTGGCCCCAACTTGCGGAGAATTCCGGAGCTCCTTGTGTAAGCGTAATTGATGAAGGCCGCGCTGTTCGTCTCGAAGTTCAGGACCTTATCCCAAACGAAGTTTGTGGACTTAACGGCCTCTACGGACAGAATGGCGTATCTAACTGCTGAAATCGCAATTCTATCTGCCACTCTTTGCCTGATCTCATCGGGAATGTTTGGCGAGCGCTTGTCAACTTCAGACCTAGCCCTAGAGATGGTCTCGTCGAGGACTTGATCGAAGGTCACGTATCGGCCCCGTCGTGCCGACATGCGTTGCCCCTCGAGCATGAGCTGACCGATGGGGAAGTAGATGAATTTCTTAGCCTCTTTTCTGTGCCCGATAATCCAGAATGCGACCTTCACTTGGAGCTGTGCAAGAGACTGTTCAGTTCCGATCACGTTAACGACTCTCTCCGCTCGCCTGAACTTGTACAGCGTGTAAGCAATGTCCCGCGTCGCGTAGAGGGAAGTTCCATCGGATCGGATGAGGGTGAGCGAGGGAATCTCGAATGTGGAGCTTATGCCCAGTTTGTCGCGTAATTCGAATTTTTCAACCGCCTTGGCGACGTCAAGTTCCAATGCGCCTGCCTTGTTGAAGGTGAATCCGGATTCCTTGAGGCGATCTAGGAGTTCTGCGACGCGTCCTGTCCAGAGCAGGTCGCTCTCCCAATCCCACTCGTCGAAGCGGATTCGAGCCCTTCGCAGAGTCTCCTCAAACCCGATAAGCACCATCCGGGCGACACGTCTCATCAACGCCCTGGTTTGGGGGTCATTTTTCTCGTACTTCCTGATGAGTTCCCCAATCGAATTCTCAGGGTCCGGGTCCTGAGAGATCAGCTTGCCTAGAAGGTCGAATTCCTCGGGGTATTTGCTTCGGAGATCTGCAGCTATACCTACCCACTCGTCTAGGGATTTGGTGGCGGCGACGATGTCCGCGTCTGAAGCGTTAGTCTTCTTGAGAAGGCCGAGTCGCCTCTTCAGCTCCTCAATCTCGACGAGGGTTGCGGTTACGGAGTAGATTTTTCCGATGAAATGGTCCGGCTTTTCCCCTGGAGTCGGCTCGTTTAGTAGTTTGTAGCCGTAGGCCATGATGGCGACCTGTCTGCCAGTGTCGTCGATGTAGAAGTGGGTTCGAACATCGTGTCCTCTTGCGGAGAGGAGGCGTGCTAGTGCATCGCCGAATATCGAGTTCTTGGCGGTACCTATGTGGATAGGTCTCGCGGGGTTTGCGCTAGTGTGTTCTACAATGGTCTTCTCGGGAGCTTCTGTTTTGAGGAGTCCATACTCTGATCCGACTTGCTGAACGGATTTGAGAGTGAGTTCTGTGAGTCTTGCAAGGTTTGCGCGGAAATTTACATAGCCAGGTTCGGTCGCCTCGATTGATTCGAGAAGGTCGAGTTTTACGAGCCGCTTCGTAGTCTCTACTAGCGTCCTGGCTACTTCGATCGGCTTCTTCTTCTCGATTTTTGCGAGTTCGAAACTCAGCGAGCTGGCTAAGTGGCCGAAGGTCGGATTGGGTGGATCCTTGAGGGTCGACACGATATCGAAGTCTGGAAGTCTGCGTCCCGAGGTTTTCTGGAGGGATAAATATCCTGTTTTCAGGGCGGTCTCGCATTCGCGCCTGAAAGATCCGAAAGGGTTGGGCGGATCGTGTTTCTTTTGTCCGGTTTTCTGCGCCAAGTCCGAAGTCACGGGAATGTCGCATGATTTCGCTCTGGCTTCTTATTAGGGCATTCTCGAATCGCCGAATTTGCCGCGTGAGCTCACTCGAGGCTTGGCGTAAGTCCTTGTGAAAGTCGCGCCGATATTTCCAAATATTCAACAAGTACAAGGTTGTGAAATCGAGGATATTTCGACTTTCCATTACTAGTTTTTATCGTGCCCGTCCGGGAGAGCGCGAGACGGGACCGTAGTCTAGATCACGGGCGACCGCAACAAAATCCCGCGAGGACAACCAGGATAGGACATCGGGCTCCGGCACCTATGAAGTGGAGAGACCCGAAGGTCGTGGGTTCAAATCCCACCGGTCCCGCTTTCCGAACCTAGAGAAACCCGGCGGAAATTGTAAGACAGCCTAGCTTGATTCTTCCTCATATGACTCTCTGCTGAGCCTCGTCCGCCATCCTGGTTCTCCTCTCTGGCAACCAGAGAAACATCAGGTCAGTGAACTGGGCTCGCAGAGAGCGTTTTCCTTGGTATGCGATCTTTCTCTTCCTTCTTGGGCTCCGACTCGTTGTATGGTCTTGACATGTACCCGTCTTCCTCGCCGTTGGGTTGAACTACGCTATTATCGTTGTTTTTCTCAATCATCTGGAAAGGCAATCGGATTGGGAAACGAACTTGAACAGTGTCAGGGAGGTTATGCGGTCCAATGACCAACAACGCAAGCTTCTGGAAATGTGACAACTGCGGATACTCCAACGATGCGAGAGACATCATCTGCGAGAACTGCAAACGGGGGATCCGTCCAGAACATTCAGAGATTGACGATTATCTCGCCAATTCAATCGTAAGAGAAATGTGGAAGAGTCAGAAATGACTGGGGGCGTTAGTTGCGGTCATTTTTCCCAACCAGCCACCCACACAAGAATCAGGATTCGAACTCAAGGCTTAGCCCACATTGCGGGCACGTCAGGTTCACGTGTTCACTAGTGCCAGCCTCAATGGGTCATGTTGGAACATGCGGCTGAGAGCCACATCTTGGTCACTCGAACTCAAGGACTTTAGCCGATGTCATCAGCGAGTGAAAATCAGCAAGAGGCAAAGAAAGGAATTTGAAGATGGCGAAAGTGGGCCAGCTAGAGCGGAGATAAGCAGAGCTCCTCTGTGCCTGTTGAAAGAACCTGACTGGGGAAAGGGATCCAAACAGGCTCACCGCGATATGGCGGAAAAAAACTCTGAACAGAGGGATTGTCGAAAGTGTCGTCTTCGCAGCAACCGGAATCCTTGGAGTCCTAACTATCTAGCCAGAACCAGGGAGGTAGTCGAGAGAACCGAACGCATAGTCACCAAGGAGAATATTGTTTCTGTCAACGAGACCAACGGGCTTCCCCGAGCTACGCGAGACCTTCAATAGGAAGCCGTGATGGCTGCCCAAATAGGGGAGCCTGGAGCGGTTAGGTTTGTCCGGGTAGTAGATCGCTGTGACCCTGGCTACCCGGTGAAGTATCAGGGCCCCTCGTCTATCATCAAGAGCCTCGCCCGCAGAGTGGTGTATACTGTTTTGCGTAGAGTGTACAGGCTGCCGTTATTAGCCTCGCCCTGTTAAGGGTGTCAGGGGTCAGCAGGCAGTGAAGGATTATCAGAGAGACATTACTCCATTCTGCGTCGTCTGCGGGAAAGTGATAGATCACGATCAGCCAGCGTACCAGTTGAATGAGGGAACAACCCAGATTGTGACTCCTACGTTTCTCCCCGTGTCTTCCATCGGACTGCTTCACGCGTCCTGCCTGGGAGAAATCCTGGAACAGGTATACCAGACCCTTCTGCCCGCTCCATCAGAAAGGATAATTCCGGTAAAGCAGAGGTTGCCTAGGCTGGATTTGAAAACATCCGCTCAAGTCCCAGTTAGAAGGCAAATCGAAGTGTCCGCCAAGTAGAAACTGGGCCGTTATCGAATTCTGCTCACGGCAGGCTGGAGCAATCATTCACCGTGGAAAATAAGAACGGGAAGCCCAGGGCGAAGCATATTTCTTCTACGAGTTAATCGGTGCTCTCTTCGTTGTAGCGCTACTGTGATCGTTAGATCACAAACAGGACAGCAGCCGGTCAGATTTTCTCTTGGGCCAGTGCCTAGCGCTACCGACTCTAGGCGTCTAGGGTACACTTTCAGAAAAATAGATGAATCATCGTGGGTCTCCACGGTAGAAAAAAATGGCAAGAAACGACCAGACTAGCTACATATTCGCCAAATGCAAAGGAGAACGTGCACACACCATTTCCCAGATCGAGCGCATTCCCAACGTCGAATCCGCTACACCCGTAACGGGAAGATTCGACCTGGTGATCAAGTTGCGGACCAACGAGCCGACCAAGTCCTACGCTACAATGGAGAAGATCAGGAACATCCCGAGCATCACAAACACTCAGACAACCATCTCCTTCGAGAGCATCACTAACAGCTCCAACCGAGCAGACAGCGAGAGCCCACTAGCATTCGCTCTCTTGAAGGTCAGAGGCAGCTTCGATACGATTCTGCGGAAGCTCAAGACTATCCCGAACTTTGCAGAGGCACATGTCATACCTGGAGCGTTCGACATACTAGCGGCTTTCAGGGCCGACAGCTCTGAGGATCTTCTGGAAAAGTCCGTTGAGAAAGTAGGCAGCATCAACGGAATCACAGCCAGCGAGACCCTCATATCGTACAACCTGCCCGAAAAGTTCGGACGGTTCTAGACCCGCAGCAGGGAACACTCCATAAACCTTCTTTTTTTATCGACCGAGACTATCGACCGAGACTAGCGAAGACTCTAGCCCGGGAAATGTCGCCTAAGACCAAAGGAAATTGTCTCAGAAGAGCATTCGCATGTCCCGCTTTAGGCAGACGTCCACATCGAAGTGATTAGAGCTAAGCTCGAAGCGAAGGAGACGCAGCTTTAATCATACGATTTTTTCTAATAAGTAAGCTTCCAAAACCCAACCCTTCAAAAGCGCCTAAAACAAGGTCGAAATCGCAAAACAAGGGAGCTAAAAGAAGCCCCGGTTACAGTCAAGAATCGCCCATAATGGAACTGTCAAGCGATGACGAGCCCATGTTGAGACCATAATGGCAAAAGGGGCTTTCCGCCGTTTCAGAAACAGCCGTTCTTGAGGTGTCATTCTCGGCTACGTCGATGTCTTTCAGAGAGAATGATTGGCACTTTTCATTGGCGAAGATAGGAAAAGGAGGGCCAAATCCCACCGATGCCCACTCGTTGTCCCAGATCAGATCGTAGACAGCTCTCTTCCTTCTTATTCTTGGGCCTGTTGAGGTTTGTTCCCTAGGATCACTTCGACTTGCTCTAGGACATTTGAATCGAGTTCTGGTGCGACTTCGAGCGCCTTCATGTTCTCACTAACCTGCTCTGGCCGGCTCGCGCCGGTAATGACTGTGCTCACATTTGGATTCTTCAGGCACCAAGCAAGCGCCAACTGGGCTAAAGTGCAACCGATGTCTCGGGCAACCGGCTCAAGCTGCTTGGCCTTTTCGATGTTTTGCGGTGTGATGACATTTTTTCGGAGCCACTCGTACCCCGGTAACGTAGCACGGGACCCTGTGGGAATGCCCTTAGCATACTTCCCGCTCAAAAGCCCGGACGCAAGAGGACTCCATATCGTCGTTCCCAGGCCGATTTCCCGATACAAGGGCAGATACTCGTCCTCCACGCGTTCACGGTGGAGCATGTTGTACTGGGGTTGTTCCATTTGTGGAGGAGTCAGATCATACTCTCGAGCAAGAGCGTGCGCTCGCATAATGTCGGCAGCACTCCATTCAGATGTGCCCCAATAGAGTATCTTTCCCTGATGAACCAGATCATCCATAGCACGAACAGTTTCCTCGATGGGGGTGTTAGGGTCGGGGCGGTGGCAGAAGAAGAGGTCGAGATAATCCAGCTGCAGTCGTTTGAGGGACTTGCGGCAGGCCTCGAAGATGTGTTTGCGAGACAAGCCCTTGTCGTTGGGTCCGTCGCCTCCCCAGAAGACTTTGCTAGAGACAACTATGCCCTCCCGCGGCCACCCGAGCTTCTTGAAAATATTCCCCATGACAATTTCGGCCTTTCCGTCAGCGTAGGCCTCGGCGCTGTCGAAGAAATTGACACCCATATCATACGCGATCGACATGCACTTGACTGCGACTTCTTCGCCGACCTGTCCACCGTAGGTCACCCAGGAACCGAGTGACAGTTCGCTTAGTTTGAGCCCGGCGGCACCGAGTTTTCGATAATTCACGCGCCGACACCGCTCAACAAGATCGGCGATTGCCATTAATATATTCGTGCCGGGATTTTGCAGATAGTTAAGCGGTTATCTGACTCAAACGAGCTCTCGATCATTCTTTATGAACAACTCGTGACATTGTAACCAGCCAGCCCTTGACACTCGAACCTCCGCGGATCATCGGAAGAGGAACCTGGCTCGACAAGATCGCCGCCGATATCATCGAGCGAGAAAAGAGACTCGGACGAGCGGGAAAATCTTTGCGGGTCGAGAGTGGGCTTGGAGCATCTGGTATCCCTCACATAGGGAGCTTTGGGGATGCCGCGAGAGCTCACGGGGTCAAGATGGCTCTGGAGAGCATAGGCTTCACGACGGAATTAATCACTTTTTCTGATGATATGGATGGGTTGAGACGGGTACCCATAGGGTTCCCGAAGTCGCTTTCAAAGTATCTCGGGTTCCCAGTGTCCAGCATTCCAGACCCGTTCGGCTGCCATGAAAGCTATGGACAACACATGAGTTCGCTCCTTTTTGATGCTCTAGACAAGACCGGGATAGTATATCGGGCTGTATCGGGGACACGAGCCTACAAAGAGGGTTTGTTTAACGAGCAAATCGACAAGATTCTTCGCAATTCATCGAAAGTAGGTTTGATCATCAAAGAGACTCTCGGACAAGAGAAGTACACGGAAACTCTGCCATACTTCCCGGTTTGCAAGAACTGCGGCCGTATTTACACAACGAAGGCGCTCGAGTACGTTCCTGAACGACACGTTGTCAAGTATGCCTGTGAAGGGATGGAGCTTAGGGGGGAGATGCTCAAGGGATGCGGTCATCACGGCGAAGTTGATGTTAGAATTGGAGATGGAAAGCTCAGTTGGAAGGTGGAATTTGCGGCCAGGTGGTCCGCTCTCAAGGTCAACTATGAAGGGTACGGAAAGGACCTGATTGAGTCAGTAAGATCAAACGATCGGGTGATGGAAGAAGTCCTCGCTGAGCCTCCTCCCTTCCACACTCGGTACGAGCATTTCATCGACAAGACAGGCTCAAAGATCTCCAAATCAGTCGGCAATGTCATAGCTCCGCAGCTATGGCTGAAGTATGGCCCTCCACAAACACTACTTCTTCTGATGTTCAAGAGGAGCGTTGGTTCTAGAGCGGTTTGGGTTAAGGACATACCCATGTACATCGCCGAGCTGGATGAGCTGGAGGATGTCTACTTCGGCCGGAAACAAGTTAGAGACCAGAAGGAGCTTGCGAAACTCAGAGGACTCTACGAATACTGCTGGAACATGAAGCCACCATCAGCACCCTCCGTTCATGTCCCCCATAACCTGCTGGTCTACCTCGCCAAAGTTGCTCCCAAGGGCAAAGAGACTGAGTTCGTCCGAGAAAAGCTGGCTAGCTACGGCTACAAAGTCAGCCCTACAGACCCTGACTTCCTAGCGAGATTGGAAAGGGCGTCCAATTGGGCGCGAGATATTGAGACCATCGCAACCAGAGAGATACAAATCGAAGGAAAAGAGAGAGACGCAGTACTCGAATTCGCCGGAATAATTAATGCAAGCACCGATGAGGTCTATCTACAAAACGCCGTTTTCACCATAGCAAAGAAGCACGGTCTTGAACCAGGCCCGTTTTTCAAGATCCTTTACAGGATACTAATTGGAGCCGATTCTGGTCCCAGATTGGGACCGTACATTCTAGCGATGGGTAGGGAAAACGTAGCAGCTGCTCTGGTTGCAGCCGCGAGATCTTAAAAAGGATAAGAATCGGTTGCAAATAATCGCGGAACAAAACATCCGAGCAGTAAGGCAGGACGACATAGACGCAATCTCACTGCTAGAAGAGGCAAGCTTCAACGATCCGTATCCATCTTACTTTGTGTCTGAACTCGCGCGAGACAATCCGGAAACGTTTCTCGTGATCACTCGGAACAACGAGATCGTAGGCTATGGGGTTGTCGATCATTGGGAGGACCATGATCACTTGATCTCCATCGCGGTACGCCCGGATAGTAGAAGGAAAGGTTTGGGAGAGGCGTTGCTCGTGGAGCTCGAAAAACGGCTTTCCAAGGATAGACCGTTAAGACTAGAGGTACGCCAGAGCAACTTGGCTGCTATACATCTCTATTCGAAGAGGGGGTTCACGAAAACCGGGTTGGCAGAAGGATACTATGGCGACGGAGAAAATGCAATCATCATGGAAAAGAGGCTCGTCAAAGAAACTTTAGTCGAAAGCTAGGATCCTGAGCCCTATCTTCACCACGTTTTTCGCTATTTGACATTTGAACTCCCGTTCGGATTCTATCTAAGAGCCATTGATAGCTCCTCCTTTGCACTCACTCAGGGTTCATTACAACTCAAACCAATGTCTGAACTCGTATTCCTTTTTCAATAGCGATCTTTTTTCACTTCCTTGAACATCTCATCATCGACGGTCTGGATGAATTTGTGCCCAGGGTCGGATTCAGTTTGGCCTTGCTTGCGTCGTCGGAACTGGCTGGTTTTGTAGTAACTAGATCTAATGGCGCTTCCGAAATCAAACTCGGTAACTATGAATGACAGTCACGATCCGATGCGAATCTAACAGTTTACCTTAGAACCCCTAGAAAATTCCGAAAATACGTTACTTATCAGGCGGTCTGTGCGCCCTTGACCTCGGATGACGCGTCATTGGAGTACTTGCCATGGGCTGGCAGCCTGTTAAGGTGAGACGCTCGCTCCGGGCGAACCTTATGGGGCTGTTGGTCATTATGGAGTGTAACCTTGGTGGCTTTCACTAAGCCGAGCTTTTTCAGCGTCTCATCCAGCATTTCAATCTGCTCGACAGTCAAGTCTCGGTTCACCTCGATTACTATCCTCCTCACTCCAATTCGTGTCATCATAGACAATTTGGTCATATCCGCGTCTCCCGATATCCTTCCTAATCCTGGTAACTTCTGGGAGTGGGTCGATAAGTTCCGATTGTTACTTTGGCTCCCCGGCGCAGTTCGAGCTCGAAAGCGGGCCGGGTGGGATTCGAACCCACGATTTGCGGCTCCGCAGGCCGCCGTCTTGGTCCTGGCTCGACTACCGGCCCTGCGCACCTCAACCAAATCATTCCCTTATAACGAGTTAAGCCTGAGACGTTTCTTGCTCGACGTGACGCGTGCAATAGTTAATAGCCGATCGGCTTTCGCAACCACGCCATGCCCGACCAAATGAATGTCTGGAAGATCAGAGTGAAAAAGGGGAACTATGAGGTCGAAGTTGCAGGCCCATCGCCCGAAATCGTTCAGAAGATGTTCGAAGAACTCGTGAAGAAGTATATGACCAAACTCGCCTCGTCCCGTTAGACCTCTACTACCGTGGAAGGGAAACCCCGCGCCGGAGGCTCATCATCGCACGGATGCTCTCTACGTGATACGGGATGAGAAAGAACATTCTCGCGGCCGGAGTAACCTTGCTTGCTCTGGCTCTTCTCTTCGGAGTCTCCTATCCCGATGGTCTTCTCTTCAGCATGCC
>VBBV01000046.1 GCA_005883695.1 Candidatus Bathyarchaeota archaeon
CGCTTCGGGAGCGACCTCGAAAGGAACATATTTCGGGCCTCAGCCCCTAACCCCTGACTGAGGCTAGTTGGAGACCCTTACCATCGTCCAAGTTGCGAACTTGGAGAAGACCTACCGCCTCGGCAACGTCACAGTGCAAGCGCTCCGCGGAGTCAACCTCACACTCTACCAAGCAGAGTTCGTAGTCATCACTGGTCCTTCAGGATCGGGAAAGACGACTCTCCTCAACATTATCGGAACGCTGGACAAACCGTCGTCCGGCAAGGTCACCATTGACGGAGAAGACATTACAGACATGAAAGACGGCCAACTCACGAAGCTCAGACGCCACAAGATCGGCTTCGTCTTCCAATTCCACAACCTCATACCTGTACTAACAGCCCTGGAAAACGTGGAACTGCCACTGTTGACGGCAGGAACGAAGCCATCAGTCGCGAAGGAACGAGCTAGTTTGATGCTCGATCGCGTCGGCCTAAAAGGACGCCTCACCCATCTGCCAGATGAGCTCAGCGGGGGAGAGCAACAACGTGTCGCTATAGCACGCGCCTTGGCAAATCACCCGAAAATCATCCTCGCCGACGAACCGACAGGGGACCTTGATACAAAAACGGGCACAGAAGTAGTCCAAATAATGTACGAAGCGGCGAAAAGAGAGAACGCCTCTGTCCTTGTCGTCACACATGACCCAGTTGTTGCAGATCGGGCGGAAAAATTGTTTGAAATGCGCGACGGAATCATAACGAAATCGCAGCACTCCTCTAGAGAGTCTTACCGGCTGAGGGCGATCGAACCTGTCCCTCCGGAGCCTGCGCGGTCTCTCTCACAGCCAAACTAGCAAGAGGGCTCAGCCTAGACTTGCTCTCGACGAAGATTGCCTACCGCAATCTCCCAAAACGTCGCGCCAGAACTGCGCTTACAATTCTCGCCGTTATCCTCGGAGTCGCCTTGCTCGTGGGGATCAGCCTAGCAACTGCGAGCGCAACTGGCGAGTTCACGAATTACATCAACAAGTTCTGGGGCCGCACTGATATCGTGGTAAGCTATGGTGGATTCCCGTTGCCTGTATTCCAGAGCCACTATCTGAGCAACGTCCGGAGTGCCTCTGAAGTTCAACAAACAGCCGTAAGACTTGTCTGGTTTGGCACAACCGACAACAGAACATTCTTTCCTCTTGTTGGAGTCAACGGGACAGACTTCGACTATTCCAGCTTCAACATTACCGGGGCAAAGACTCTCTCCCCAGGCCAGGCGACCGTCGATGAGGGGCTCGCTCAAAAGTTCGGACTGGGAATTGGGTCCACCCTTAACGTCATCACACCGAATTTCATCACCAGAACCAACGTCACTATTCCCCTGTCAGTAGTGGGAATAAACCATCCTCTACGTAATATCGGCGCGTCGATCTACGTCAACCTCCCTCAGCTCCAATCATATCTGAGTTTTCAGGGAATGATCTCGCACATCTACGCAACTCTCAATGACCCAACTAAAGCGCCGCAGGTCCGGGACGAGATTCAGAATCTCCTAGGCTCGCCACTTTTCAACGTAAATGCTCCAAAGGCCGAAGCTGTTCAGAGAATAGCGGGACAAACGGCAGGGTTTGAGCTAGGACTAAATGTGATGGTGGCGGTCGCACTCGTCGTCTGCGCTTTCATCGTCTTCAACACTTTGTTCATGACAGTGAACGAACGCACGCATGAGATTGGAGTGATGCGGGCTGTCGGAACCAGCCGATCACAGATCTTCAAGATCTTCTTGGTTGAGGGAATGCTGATCGGCACAATCGGAACAGTGGCTGGCGTCTTTACAGGGCTAATTCTTTCAAGGGGCTTCACAGCAGTTGCAGAGAACATTCTCCAAATTCCATCTCTCCCTCTAGTCCAGCTCACCCCAACCATCACCCTGATGGGGCTTGGAGCAGGATTCGCGGCCGTCTTCGCCGGATCGCTCTACCCAGCCGCTTCCGCAAGCCGGATCAACATTATCCGGGCGATTCGGCCCTCCGCCCGAAACTCTCGCAAGCAGATTCCAGATTCAATCATCGTTCTTGTCAGCTTGGGCATGCTCACAGTTGGCTCGCTAGAGGCTGCTAGACTAACTCCGTTCCACGTGCCCTATCTCGATGTTGCCGTCATCCCAATGGGACTGGTCATTCTCGGCGCCGTGCTTTTCGGACGATCAGGCCGAATACTCACTGCACCACTCCTGCCATTCTCAAGGGCTCTAGGATACATCGCATCAAGGAACGGGAGACGGAGGCTGCTCAGAAACGCGATCTCGTTCGGAATGATCACAATCACGCTCAGCTTCGTCATTATGCTGGGCGGAATTCAGGGCGGAGTCCAGACCGCCCTCGACCAGGGCATTCAGGAAGCGCTCGGTGCTGATATTATCCTGATCGCGAACCAGTCCTTGCCCATCAGCTTCGCTAGCAATCTCACTAGTCTAGCGCAGGTCTCCCTAGCAACTCCCCTCGGACCTAGTCTCCTTCCATTCAGCCCAAAAGCTCTCGGACCCAACGGCAACAGTACATCCGTAGGAGTCCTAGCCGTTGATCCTACAACATTCCCTCAGATCATAAACTACCAGTTCGTGAAGTCGCCTCCCCAGCAACAAGTCTACGCCGAGCTGGCGAACAATACCCGGACGGTCCTCCTACCCGATTCTCTCGCGTCGAGACTCAATGTCTTGGTCGGTGAGAGCGTAGACATAACGACGTTCAATGGAACCTTGCCGTTTCATGTTGCAGGAATATTCACCGGGCCTGTCTTACAGTACATCCAGTTTGGAAACAGCTTTGCCAGCGACTCCATAGTCGTCTCCTTCAACTCACAGAGACAGTTCTTCGGTGGCAGCAATAGTGCCCCTCTCTTCCTGATCAACCTCAAGCCCCAGTTCAAACCAAGAGCATCTACTATCGCTCGCGACATTGCAGCCTCGTATCCGAAGTATGATTTTGCCGAAAACTCGTTGACCCTTGGACAGCTTCTCTCTCTAGTTCGAGATACTATAAACCGGATATTCACGATAATCTTGTTGGTTCTATACTTCGCACTCCTCATCGCCACCCTTGGAATAACCGCCACAATGATCATGAACGTGACCGATAGGAAGCGAGAGATCGGGCTCTTGCGATCACAGGGAATGAGCAGGAGACAGATAGCAGGGCTTTTTCTCAGCGAAGGAATTCTCCTGGGACTATTCGGTTTCCTCCTCGCTGTTCCTGCAGGATTGCTCTTGTTGGAGGGAGCGACTAACAGCACGACCCTCGCAGGGTTCTATCTTCCATTTGTCATCCCGTTTAGTGCGATGGTTCAAGCGTTTGGATTGTCGATTCTGGCCGTAGTCGCTGGGTCATTATATCCGGCGCTTCGTGCTTCGAGAATGGAAATCACGAAGGCTCTCGAACAAGCATAACGAGCAGGTAACCGTTACTAGTGGGAAATGGAGTAGGGT